>DATBXI010000489.1:0-4561 GCA_036514355.1 Desulfuromonadaceae bacterium | reverse complement strand
ATCAAGAACGAAGAGGTGACCATTCCCAATTCCCAGATACTGAACGGCAACGTGACGAACTACAGTTCCATGGCCGGCACTCGGGGGCTGATCCTCCACACCACCGTCGGCATCGGCTACGAGACTCCCTGGCGGCAGGTGGAGGCTATGCTGCTTCGGGCGGCTGAGCGCACACCGGGGCTCCTGAGTGAGCCTTCCCCATTCATCCTGCTGAACGGGCTGGGGGATTTCGCCGTTACCTACGAGCTCAATGTCTACACCGACAATCCCCACACTATTGCCAGGACCTATACGGAGCTGCACCGGCAGATACTGGACGACTTCAACGAGTACGGCGTGCAGATCATGACCCCTTCCTACGAGTCCGACCCGGACGAACCGAAGGTCGTGCCGAAGAGCCGGTGGTATGATGCTCCCGCACAGCCGCCGGTATCCGGACCATAACGACGAAAACGTCCAACGGCAGTGGCTCGGGTGGGTTGCCCCCCGGGGACGAGATGTCGACTTCTGCCTGATGCCACGTTGTTCATAACAGTTTAAAAAGGATCATTCTGTGGAATCCCGCTCCGCAACCTGTGTTGGGAGATATGTGAAGTCGCTCCAGGAATTTCTGCGCCTTGAGTCGGCGGGCGGACTTGTGTTGATGGCGGCAACGGTTCTGGCGATGGTTGTTGCCAACTCGCCGCTTGACCGCTATTACGCCGCCGTGCTCGATGTGCCGCTGGAAATCAGAATCGGCGCCTTTGGAATTGGCAAACCGCTTCTGCTCTGGATCAACGATGGTTTGATGGCGGTTTTTTTCCTGCTTGTGGGCATGGAACTGAAGCGCGAAGTGGCAGAAGGGCACCTTTCAAGCCTGCGCGGCGCAACGTTGCCCGCCTTCGCCGCCTTGGGCGGAATGATTGTGCCTGCTGTCATCTATGCGGTTATCAACCGGGGCGACTCCATTGCGCTGAAAGGTTGGGCCATCCCGGCCGCCACTGACATCGCATTTGCGCTCGGGGTGTTGTCGCTTCTGGGCAACCGCGTGCCGCCTGCGCTCAAAGCGTTCCTGCTGAGTGTCGCCATCTTCGACGACCTCGGTGCCATCATCGTGATCGCCCTGTTTTACTCAACCGAGCTTTCCCTGACCGCCCTCGTCATTGCAGCCATTTTTGTATTCGCTCTTTTCCTGCTCAATTACCTGGGTGTAACGAGGCCCGCCGCCTATTTCCTTTTCGGCGTTCCGCTATGGGTCGCCGTCCTGAAGTCAGGCGTTCACGCCACCCTTGCGGGAGTCGTGGTGGCCATGTTCATGCCGCTGCGCGTACCGGGCACAAGCTGGTCCGAGTCCCCCCTGAACCGCCTTGAGCACGCGCTCCATCCATGGGTGGCTTTCTTCATACTTCCGCTGTTTGCGTTCGCAAACGCAGGGGTCTCCCTGAGCGGGCTGTCGCTCACCGACCTGATCCATCCCGTGCCATTGGGCATCATCGCGGGCCTGTTCGCGGGCAAGCAGCTCGGGATCATGGCCGCATCGGGCCTGGCAGTGGGATTGGGGGTCGCATCCCTTCCCAAGGGCGTCCGCTGGCCTCACCTGTACGGGGCGGCATTGTTGTGCGGCATCGGCTTTACCATGAGTTTGTTTATCGCCTCGCTGGCTTTCGGGCAGGAGGGCTTCGCAAACATTGGCCTTGAACGGCTGGGGATTGTGGCTGGCTCGCTGATCGCTGCGGTCACCGGCTACGTCGCACTTCGACTGTTTCAGACTAAAGGATAACACCCACCGTTCGGCCATGACAGGGGACATTATCTGTCGTGCCGGCCGCTTGCTTGGGCGCAGACGAAATATCGTCTTCCAGGTGATATCTCGACCTTTTTGCAGATCACCGCCGGCCATGTCCTTGGGGCAGTAAAAATATCTTCTTCGATATCAACTGGTTCCAGCCCTGCGGGCAGCGCCCCGGTAATGGCATGTTTCTGGAAAGATACATGGCCGTGAAGCTACGTCATGTACATGGCGGCATGGCAAAACATTCGTCGTTCTTGCCGGAACACAGGGGGATACCATGAAGAGGGTCAGGAACTTCCGGATCAGGTTGTGGTCGCTTGGAACTGCGACGCGGCTTTTGACAGTTACAAGCTTGTGCCTTACGGCATTGCTGGTGATCGGCTGCAAGAAAAAGGAACAGGTGGCGCCTCCCCCGCCGACGGTGGAAGTGGTGACGGTGACCCAGAAGGATGTGCCGATCCACAAGGAATGGGTTGGTGCGCTGGACGGCTACGTGAATGCCGTTATCCGGGCCCAGGTGACCGGCTACCTCGTCAAGCAGAACTACCGGGAGGGTGATCTGGTCAGGAAGGGGCAGGTGCTGTTCGAGATCGACCCCCGAACCTTCCAGGCCGCCCTTGACGAGGCCAAGGCGAATCTGGCGCAATACGAGGCCCGGCATGTCACCGCAAAGGCGAACTTGGACCGCGTCAGGCCCCTGGCCGCGAAGAACGCCGTCAGCCAGAAGGACCTGGATGATGCAATCGGCGCAGAACTCTCCACCAGGTCCGCGGTGGAGGCTGCCCAGGCGGCAGTCGAAGAAGCCAAACTGAACCTGGGGTTTACCAGGGTCACCTCGCCCGTGGACGGCATCGCGGGGATCGCCAAGGCCCAGATCGGCAACCTGGTCGGTCCGAGCACGCAGGCCGAGCTGACAGCCGTTTCCACGGTGAACCCGATCAAGGCCTATATCAATGTCAGCGAGCGGGAATACCTCACGGTCGGAGACTCGAACCCGAATCCCGAGAAGATTCCCCTGGAACTGACCCTGGCAGACGGCAGCGTTTATCCCCATAAAGGTCACCTGGCCCTGGCCGACCGGCAGATCGACCCGACCACGGGCACCCTCAAGGTGGGGGCGCTCTTCGCCAATCCCGGCAACAGGCTGCGTCCGGGCGGCTATGCCCTGGTGCGGGCGGTCATGTCGGTCAAGCACGGGGCACTGCTCATTCCTCAGCAGGCCGTGACGGAAATGCAGGGGAAATTCCTGGTGGCAGTGGTGGGGGGTGACAACAAGGTGGACATTCGGACGGTGAAGGTCGCCGAGCGGATCGGTTCCGACTGGATCATCTCCGAAGGCGTGAAGCCGGGTGAGAACGTGGTGGTCGAGGGTACCCAGAAGGTCAGGCCGGGGATGCTGGTGACACCGAAACCCCACGCCCCCGCAGCGGTTGCCGCGCAGGGGGCTCCGGCCCAGCCCGAGGCCAGACCGGCAGCGCAGCCGGCCGGGAAGAGGTAGCCCGCCATGTCCAGATTCTTCATCAATCGCCCCATCGTGGCCATGGTGATCTCCATCCTCATGGTCATTATCGGTCTCCTCGCCATGAGGAGACTCCCCATCGCCCAGTTCCCCAACATCGTCCCGCCGGCGATACAGGTGAATGGCACCTACACGGGCGCCGACGCCCTGACCGTCGAGCAGTCGGTGGCCACCCCCATCGAGCAGCAGATGTCCGGCGTCGATTTCCTGGATTACATGTACTCCATCAACACCAACAACGGGCTCATGACCCTGTACAACTACTTTGACCTGAAAACCAACGCCAACACGGATCAGATACTTTCCCAGATGCGGCTGGGGCAGGCCCAGTCCCAGCTCCCGAGGGACGTTGTCGATTACGGGATTACGGTGCAGAAATCCACCTCCTCCCCCCTCATCATGTTTGCCCTGTACTCCCCCAACGGCACCTACGACAACATCTTCCTCGCCAACTACTGCTACATCAACATCAACGACCAGATGACCCGGATCAAGGGGATTGCCAGCGTCACGATCTTCGGGGCCGGGCAGTACGCCATGCGGCTCTGGGTAAAGCCTGACCAGTTGGCCAAGCTCAACATCACCATCCCGGAGATCATTAACGCGGTCAAGGCCCAGAACACCGTGAACCCGTCAGGCCAGGTCGGGTCGCAGCCGGTGCCCAAGGGACAGGTGTACACGTACAGCGTCCGCTCGCAGGGCCGTCTCCAGAACGAGGAGCAGTTCGGCAACATCGTGCTCCGCGCCAACCCCGACGGTTCCATCGTGCGGGTCAGGGACGTGGCCCGCATCGAGTTGGGAGCACAGACCTACAACCTGGAAGGACGACTGAACGGCAAGCCGTGCGCCCTCATCGCTCTCTACCAGATGCCGGGGAGCAACGCCCTGGAAGCCGCCACCGGGACCAAGCAGCTTATGGCGGAGCTGAAGAAGCGCTTTCCGCCGGACCTGGACTACACGGTGGCGCTGGATACCACCCTGGCGGTTACCGAAGGGATGAAGGAGATCGAGCACACTTTTGTCGAGGCCCTTATCCTCGTGATCCTCGTGGTCTTCATCTTTCTCCAGGGGTGGCGGGCCACCCTGATCCCGCTCCTGGCGGTGCCGGTTTCCCTGGTGGGGACGTTTGCCGTTTTTCCCCTGCTCGGCTTCTCCATCAACACCCTCTCACTCTTCGGTCTCGTCCTGGCCATCGGCCTCGTGGTGGACGATGCCATCGTCGTCGTCGAGGCGGTGGAGCACCACATTGAGCAGGGCATGACGCCGAAGGA
>DATBXI010000488.1:0-2475 GCA_036514355.1 Desulfuromonadaceae bacterium | reverse complement strand
CGTCCAGGCGGGCAAGCGCTTCGTCCTTTTCCACGAGCCCCTCCCGCACCTGCTCCACCGCAATCCGCACTGCCGCCCACTCCGTCCTCTTGGCGGTCCGTGACTGGAGGAGGTAGAGCATGCCGTCCTGAATGGTAAACTCGAATTCCTGGGCATCGCGGAACTCCTCCTCAAGCGCGGCGCACGCGGCGTGCAATTCCTGCCGCAGCTCGGGCAGGACCCGGAAGAGCCGTTCCGCGTCGGAACCGGCAATGCGCCCGGAAACCACATCCTCACCCTGGCTGTTGAAGAGAAAATCGAAGTAGAGCTGTTTCTCGCCGCTGTCCGGATCTCGGGTGAATCCCACCCCCGCCCCGGACGTTCCCCCGGCATTGCCGAAAACCATCTGCTGGATGGCGGCGGCCGTGAAAAGGTCGTCCGGGATGGCATGGAGCCGCCGGTACTCCTCTGCGCGGGGTGAATGCCACGAGGCGAATACGGCCTGTACCGCGGCCACGAGCTGGTCATGGGGCGCCTGCGGAAACGGTCGTCCGGTCAGCTCGCCGAACAGATGCAGGTATGTCTGGGTAAGCTCTGCCAGGTGCTGATAGTCCAGATCCTGAACCCGGTCCGCCTGTTCCCGGGCGAGCATCTCATCGAGCGCGGCCGCGAATGGTTGCGGGCTGGCGCCGGCAACGGTCTCGGCAAGGTTCTGGATGAGACGCCGATACGAATCCCACACCAGCCGGGGATTGCCGGTCATGCGCACCAGACCGTGGACCGTGGCGTCACAGAGGCCGATATTCAACAGGGTGTCCATCATGCCGGGCATGGAGACCGGCGCGCCGGACCGCACCGAGACCAGGAGCGGCCTCCGGCTGTCGCCCAATCCCAGATCCGTGACGGAGTGGAGCCAGCGCATCTGCTCTTCCAACAGGCCGGCCAGGCTTTTCGCGTACCGTTCGGGCTCCCGGTACCAGCGGCGGCAGTGGGAGGTTCCCAGCACAACGGCCGGGGGCACGGGCAAACCGCGCCGCGCCATCCGCGCCAGATCGAACGCCTTCAGCCCCATCTCGTCCGCATCGCCCCGCAGTACTCCGGGCTGGTGGGGAGTGATCCTGAAAATGCCGTCGTGCTTCATATGGGCCCCATGATCTTGCCGAGGATCTGGTCGCGCAGGATCATCCCCGTGTGCATCAGCGCATCGGCGGCGGATTCCAGGTTCTTTGCGCATTCGGCAATCACGAACGCCTGGCGGTTATCCTGTGCGGCGCCGAACAGGGCCTTGCGCACCTCCCGCTGTTCCGTGTCGCTCTGCTGTTCAATGGCAACGATGCGGTGGATCGATCTCAGGAAATCATGCATGTCCTCCGGCGAACCGCTGCGCTGGATCCCCCGGGCGTTCTCGATCGCTTTCAGGTACTCCTGGGTGCCTTCGACCAGCAGCCGGGCCAAGCTGGCCAGGGGGAGGCGGATCTCTTCCCCCATGTCTTCCGGCATGAGCAGGGTCAGATGAAAGGCCGCCTCCTCCAGTTCATCCGGTATGTCGTCGGCAGCCTCGAGCAGTTCCCGGATGGCATCCGCCTGTTCGGAATGTTTCGACAGCTCACGGGCAGTGATGACAAGCTCGTCCGCCTTGCGCTCCCATTCCTTGGCGCGCTGGCCGATGCGCTCGAACGGGGGGGACGCCTCGGAACCGGACATGGTCAGCAACCCGTCGCGGATGCCGGCGGCGATCTCCACCGACAGCGCCGCGTGCGTGCTGACCAGGTCGAGCAGGTACTGCTGTGCGCTGTGGTAATACTTGTACAACTCGACGCGCGCCTCGTCGCGGATCAGGGCCAGGGGGCGCTTTTTGAGCAGGCCGTTGGCGCATGTCTTCAGGATGAAGCGCATGAAGGAACCGGCCGCTTCCCCCCCCAGCACTTCATCGAGCGTGACACCGTAGCCGAGCGTGCCACCCGCCACGAACTGCAGGGCATCGAAGATCATCCGCTCTCCGCCTGCCTTGAGAAAGGCCATGTGCCCCACATCGGTGGCAGCGGCCCAGGAGAGCAGGGAAAGCGCTTCCTGCCGCGGGACCAGCACTTGCAGGCGCTTGCGTGCCCGGTTCCAGTCGATCAGGAAGACCAGGCGCGACCCCAGGTGCGCCAGATACGCCTTGAGGTCCACCTTGTCCCGCGCCGTGTAGGTGCCCACGCAGAGGTGATAGACCCCGGTGTCGAACGCCTGGTCGGTGCGGGATTGCACGCTGCCCCACCGCACCTCCCAATCGGCCAGCATCCCCTGGAAGAAGAGCAGGCGCGACAGGTGGTTGTCGGTGTAGGTGGCCGTCACGTGCATCCCCTCCACATGCACCACCACCACATGCGCGTCCGTGGTGCCGATGTCGTTCTGGAGCACCAGTTTTGCGCCCGTGCGGGTTGCGGTGGTGCCCAGGCCGGGGTGGTCGAACTTGAGAGCCTTGGTGCGGTTGACCCCTTTCATGAAGGCAGC
>DATBXI010000487.1:0-4409 GCA_036514355.1 Desulfuromonadaceae bacterium | reverse complement strand
GGGTGATGGCGGCGCAGACGCCGATCGGCTCCTTGATGACCACGATCCGCTTGTCTGGTGCGTAGCCGGGGATGGTGTCGCCGTAGATCCTCTTACCTTCCTCGGCGAACCACTCCACGAACGCGGCGGCATAGGCGATCTCGCCCCTGGACTCCGCCAGCGGTTTCCCCTGCTCGGCGGTCATGATGATGGCCAGGTCCTCCTGGTTGGCCATCATCAGCTCGAACCAGCGGCGCAGGACAGTGGAACGTTCCTTGGCGGTCCTGGCCCTCCAGGCGGGCCAGGCGGCGTTGGCCGCCTCGATGGCCCGGCGGGTCTCGTCGCCCCCCATGCGGGGGATGGTGCCGATGGTTTCTCCCGTGGCCGGGTTGGTGACGTCGATGGTGGCGCCGCTATCGGCGGCCAGCCACGCACCGTTCAGGTAACAGAGCTGTTTAAGCAGGGTGGGGTCTTTCAGGTTCAGCATGGAAAACCTCCAGTGCGATGAACTCGGGAACGGGAACAGACTATAGCATCACATGCACCGCTTGTCACGACTCATGAAGCCACCCGCACCAAGCGGCGTTGCAGGCGGCATGGACGCAAAAAGGCCGACCGCGATGAACGGCCGGCCCTCGGAAAACAAGGAAAGCAGGCTGCTGGACTACTTCAGCAGCAGCTCCACGGCGGCACCTTTCCTGGCCTCGGCCAGATATGCGTTTACCGCCGCCTGGATCTTCTGGTTCTTCAGATACTCCTCGATGCGGGGACGGGCATCCTTGAACGCAACCGTTTCCGCATCTTTTTTGTCCGTCAGCTTGATGACGTGGTACCCGAACTGGGTCTCCACGACGTCGCTGATCTCGCCCGGCTTGAGGGCAAAGGCTGCCTGCTCGAAGGGAGGCACCATCTGCCCCTTGCCGAAATAGCCCAGATCCCCCCCCTGTTTGCTGCTGGGGCAGGTGGAGTTATCTCTGGCCAGGGCGGCGAAATCCGCGCCGGCGGCCAGCTCTTTCCGCAATTTCTGCGCCTTCTCGCGGGCATTTTTCCTCTCCTCGGCGGTAGCTTTAGCATCCACACCGCAGAGGATATGGCTGGCGCGGACCGAGGCGCTGTTTACGAACTTGTCCGAATTCTGGTCGTAAAACGCCTTGCTGTCCGCTTCGCTGACCGTGATCTTGGCGGCAATGGACTGCTCGATGAAATTGGCGACCACCAGATCCCGCCGGGTGAACTCACGCAACTCCTTTTCGTCCATGTCCATCCCCTTGATGGCCTTGGCGAAATCCTCGGCGCTGGCGAAACGGGCCCTGTGCTGGGCCATCCGGTCATCCACCTGCTTGTCCAGGTCCTTTACGGGCAGCTTTTGGCCGGCCTGATAGATCAACTCCGCGGATACGACCTGGGTAAGCGCCTGCTGATCGAATTCCTTCTGCTTTTCGGGAGGTATCTGCAGACCGGGGCGGCCCGACATGATGATCTTCTGGGCCCGCCGCAGCTCGTCCATCCTGATGTCCACACCGTTTACCCTGGCAACTATCTCGGCGCCGCTCCGGGCGGATTCTGCGGGCTTGGGCTGTGCTGCCTTCTGGTCCGGCTCGGCCGCCAGCGCCAGCGATCCGAAACCGAGCAGTAATGCCGCAATCACACCTGCGGCATGCGTGAGACGCGTTGTTACATGCATGGGAAGATCTCCTTGTTGAGTGGGGTGATACATTTCTATACCATACTTGCGGCGGATAAAAAGGTAAACATAGTTTTGACTTTCACCACCGTTTCATATACATTGGCCCTGTTTTTCGGCCATGGATACCGAAGTGATGGCGTACGGAGCCCGGTCGGGCTTGTATACACGAGGAGGAGCATGGGGATGAAAAAGGTCCTGGTAGTCGATGACAGCCTCTCGGTGGCTCGTCAACTGGAAAAGATCATCGGCGAGTCCGGCGATTTCTGTTGCGTGGGACATGCCAAAAATGGCGCCGAAGCCATCAAGATGAACCATACGGAGAATCCCGACATCATCTGCATGGACATGAACATGCCGGGCATGGACGGGCTGACGGCCCTGCGCAGCCTGGTGGTCCTGGACAAGGACGTCAAGGTGGTCATGGTCACCTCCCTCGGCGGCGTGGGTGACAAGTTTACCGAGGCGCTGCGACTGGGCGCCAAAAACGTCATCTCCAAACCGTTCGAGTCCGCCACAGTCCTGCAGATCCTGCGGGACCTCTGAACACCTGACGTAGTTCTATCCATCCAACATCAGGGGAATATGACATATGGCTGTTAAATTCTTCGGGCAGTATCTGGTAGAAAAAGGGATTGTTTCACGGGATGCGCTTCTCAAGGCCATTGACCTGCAGGAGCGCAAGAACCTCAAGATGGGAGAAATGGCGCTGACCATGGGGTACGTCACCCAGGCCGACATCGACCGCGCCCACAACGCCCAGCTCACCCGGGACATGAAGCTGGGGGACCTGCTGGTGGAGATGGGCATCCTGACGCTCAACCAGATGAACGAGATCGTCACCCGCCAGAAAAACACCCACCTGTACATCGGAGAGGCCCTGGTCCTGGTGGGCGCCCTCACCAACGCGCAACTGCAGACCTACCTGGACGAGTTCAAGGCCGATCAGGCCCCGTACGTTGCCGACCGGGTCGAACTGCCCTGCGACATCTCCAACAGCCGGATATGGGAGATGGCCGCCGACCTGACCTACAAGATGATCACCCGGGTGCTGGACATCCAGTTCAGGGCGGAAAAATGCCGGCTGGTCACCACCCTGGATACGAATTTCATGATGGCGGCCATGGACCTGAGCGGCGATGCCAACGCCCGGTATCTCATCTCCGTGTCGGAGAACCTTCAGAAACGGGTGGCCAAGGCCATCCTGCGGGAAGAGTCCGTGGATAACGAGCCCGTGGAGGTCCTGGAAGACACGGTCATGGAGTTCGTCAACGTGGTCTGCGGCAACGTGGCGGCCAAGGCGTCGCAGATGGGCGCGATCATCAACATCAATCCCCCGGTCAGCATCCATCCCGACACGGCCGGCATCCCGGTGCCCGCCGGACATACCGCCCTCTCTTTTCCCATCTACGTGGGCGAAGGGGACAAGATGGAGCTGATCCTGCTGGTGCGGCAGTAACTCTCCGTTTCTGATTGCCGCAACCGCATATCCGAAAACAGAATGGCCACGGGGTTTCCCGTGGCCATTCTTGTTTCATTTTTCCGAACAACGGATCGCGGCGTGACCTGCGCGGCGGTATTTCCGCGCCAAAGTCTACGCCGTAGTTATGCGCTGCTTTTTGTAGTATGCCAGGAATTCACTTGGAGAAAGAACCATAACTCCCTGGCACATATTAGGCGGAAAATGTATCCGGTTTCCCGTGACAATGCATATTGCCTGTGCTGCAATGGCAACTTCCAGGAATGGTTCATCGTCAATATCAGGAAGAGAGTTGACTAGCGGAGAGGGAGCTATCGTGCGTCCACGATGCTCTATCTGGTCGATAAGCGCTGCTGTTTTGTCTTTGTCGAATTTGAACTTAGGGCGGGCCAATACTTCCTGGTATTCGTTCAGAATGCGGGCATCAAAGGAGAGAGTGACTTCTCCAGATGAAACCATTCGGGCTATTTCCCCGCACGGGCCAAAAGGGGACAAAAGCCCGGCCACCAGGACATTGGTGTCTAGAACGATATTCATTTCATGGCAGTTCGGCTTTTCCGAACAGCTTTGATTTCAGCGTCAATCTCATCCATGCTTATCTTGTCTGTTCCCAGGTCGGCAGAACGGCGCTGCAGCGCAGCGACCGCCTCAACAGCCCGTGCTTGGCGAAAGGCCGTCAAAGATTCCTCAAGGTTCGACTCGCTGATTGCAGCAAGAATCGCGATTGGTCTGCCGTTGCTCGTTATGACCATCTCACGTTCTTCTGGGAGATCTTTCCATATCTGCGCTGACTTACCTCTTAAATCGCGGACACTTAAAAATTTCATGAATATTGTCCTCCATTTGTGCCTTTAATTATGTACACAAATGTCACTCAAGTCAAATAGTCTTTTTCTAAATTTTGTTTCACATAACGGCTCGGGCGGTGACCCGTCCGGGCGGCCTTATAGCCCGGCCGGTGTCTACCGGCCTTGTTGGACCTCCCCGCCAGGTTCCTCCGGCGGCAAACTCTTCGCTTTTCTCCGGCTGTGTCCGCGACACGATGTCAATGGTTTCTCTGGCTCTTCCAGCCGTTTCTTCTCTTGCCTTTCAAGCTCTGCTGCAGCGCCACGTTCCTTCCAATGTCCACGCAAGCCCGTGACTCTGCGGCTCAGCAACTTTTTCTTGGTTTTAAATTCGCCTTTTTTCGCCGTTTCGTTTTTCCTTCGGTTCATTTCGGCAAAAACTTGTAACGTGGGATGTTTCCTGGCTTCGTAGGCTTTTCTG
>DATBXI010000486.1:0-3862 GCA_036514355.1 Desulfuromonadaceae bacterium | reverse complement strand
CCAGGGGGAGCCCCGCGGAAATGAGGTCGAGAAAGCCCCGCCCGATCTCTGCGGTGCTCGCATGGGCGAGCGGTATCTGGCGGACAAGGAACGCCTTGGCCTTCCACAGCTCTTCCGGCGCCACCGGCCGGGTCTGCATATCCAGAAGCTCCTGCCTGAGCATGCTCAATGCCTTGGGGCGCTTTTCCGGGTCGCATCCGAAGGAGACGCCGAACAGCGACCGCTTGTTCCGCACGTCGATCCCCGCCTCGACCGAGTAGACCAGCCCCGCCTTCTCGCGCAGCGACGTGTACAGCCTGCTGGAGTAATAGTCCCCGGATAGTATCTGGATGCCCAGTTGCAGCGGATAGTAGGCCGGGTGGTCACGGGAGACCGACAGGGTTTCCATCAGCATCACCTCGTCCTGGACCCTGTCCGCGTCGGGTACGAAATGGGACGAGGCGCGATTCTGGGGGATGGGTGGCAGTTCGGTGTCGGGTTTCGCGCCCGTGGCGGACCATGCGGAAAAATACTTCAACGCAAGGGCGTTGGCCGTGTCGGGGTCGATGTCGCCGACAAATACCATGGTCGTCATGTCCGGGCGGACCACGGTGCGGTAATAGGCATCAAGATCGTCCCTGGAGAGCGCCATCACCGTTGCAGGGGTCGCATAGCGCTGCGGATACATGGATTCCATGAGGGTGTGCTGTGCGGACCACGCGGGGCTCGCCTGCTCTCCGGCCAGGGCATCGGCGATCTCCTTGCGGGCTACGCCGAAGGCGTCCCGGGGAAAGGCGGGGTGCAGGAGGTTGTCGGACAGGAGCGCCATCCCCCGTTCCAGCGATCCGCTCGGCACCCTGAGGGCAAAATCCCTGCCGGCCGTTTCGTCGGCGGCGATGTCGTCCAGCGCCTTCTGAAACCGGATGCGGTCGAGGGTTTTCGTGCCATAGGGGAACAGTGCGGCCATCAACTCATCGATCCCCTCTTTGCCGACGGGCACCTGCAGGTCGGGCTCGCCGGCGATCCGGCCGTATATCTCAACGGTTTTGCCCGCCTTGACCGGATAGACGAGGATGCGCAGGCCGTTGGGGAGTGTCGATGCCACCGGCGGCCGCAGGGTGGGCACCACGGGCAGATCGGTCACCGCGTTTGCCCATGCCGGGAGCGCCACGCTTTTTGTCTTCTCCGGAATCAGCGTTTCCGCTTTGTCGGGATGGCTTTTCGTCGCCGCTGCCGGCGGGTTCGACCCGTTCGGGGTCAGCACGGCCGTGACAGCGGTCCCGTTTATCAGCCATGTGCGGGCGATCCGGTTGACATCCGCCACCGTTACCCTGGCGACCGCCTCGATGTACTCATCGGGCGAGCCCCTGCCCTCGACGGCAACCGCCTGGGACCAGTCCGAGGCGAGCCCCTCCACGGAGTTCATGGAAAATTCCCTGTTGGCGGCCACGTGCCGTTTGGCCGCCTCCACCAGGTCCGCGGGCACGCCGTTTTTCACGTATCCGGCGATGATGCGCTTCATGGCGCCGATCATGGCGCGGCCATCCCCGTCCCGGGGGAACTGGACGGTCGCATAGCCGATGGCGCCCCTGGGGAGCGGGTACGTGTCGAACCGCGCGTCCAGGGCCTTTCCCTGGGGAATCAGGGCGAACAGGTTGCCCCGCTGGCTGTCGAGAACATCCGCCAGGACCTCGCTCGCTGCGAAATCGGGGCTGTCGTATCCCGGCAGCCGGTATGCCACCACGGCCATTTTCTGGGGGAGATTGGAGGCGAGGGCAAGCTTTGCCGCTCCGGGCGGTTTCGGCTCGACAGCGGGGCGTGGCGGCAGCGGCCGCGCAGGGATGGGCCCGAAGATCGCCTGGACAGCCGCCAGGGTCCTGTCCGGCTCCACGTCGCCGGCAATGACCAGCACGGCATTGTTGGGGGCGTACCAGTCATGGTGGAACCGCCGCAGCATGGCGCCGGTGGTTTGTTGGAACGAGGCGCGGGTCCCGAGGGGCTCCCGGGCGTAGGGGGTGCCGGCGAACAGTTTCCGGGTAAGGTGCGCGAAAAGCAGGTAATCCGGCTCCGACAGGTCCTGGTCCACCTCCTGCTCCAGTGCGCCGCGTTCCTCGCCCCAGAGCGTTTCGGTCGCCAGGATGTCGCCCATGCGCGCGGCCTCGACCCGGAGCATCGTTTCCAGCCCCTCGGTCGGGACGGTACAGAAATACCGGGTGACCGTCTGGCGCGTCTCCGCGTTGCACCGGCCGCCGAGCGCGGTGCTTATGGTGGCGAGCTGGTCGGCCGACAGCCCGGAACTCCCCCGGAACATCATGTGTTCCACCGCGTGCGCCATGCCGGGGAACCCGGCGGGGGATTCCACGCCGCCCACGAGATAGTTCATCTGCACCGCCGCCACGGGCGCCAGGGTGTTCCTGACAATGACGACCCGCAGGCCGTTTTCCAGGGTGGCCCTGAGCGGTGGGTCTGCGCCGGCGAATGCAACGGCGGGCAGCAGCACGCAAAGGGTCGCGGCAATGGCGAGCAGAACGCGCACGGCACGGTATCTCTGTCCGAATCCGTTCACACCGGCCTCTCATCCAGCAGCGTCCGCACCCGCTCCACCACCGGGGGATGGGAATAATGGAAGGCCGCATACCAGGGGTGGGGGAACAGGTTGGCCAGGTTCTCGGCCGACAGCTTGACCAGGGCCGATGCCAGGTCCTGCGGGCGGCCGGTCAGGTCACGGGCGAACCGGTCGGCTTCCCGCTCGTGGCGGCGGGACAGCCAGGCCGAGAACGGCGTCAGCGGGAACATGGCCAGGGATCCGACAAACCCGAGGATGACCATGCGCGCCGCCAGGGAGCTGTCCGCCGGCAGCCCCAGCACGCCCGGCAGGCCGGGCCAGTTCAGCAGCCGGAAACTGAGCCACGTGCCGGCCAGGGCGGACAGTTGGGCCACCACCAGCCGTTTCCAGATGTGCCCCCTTTTCCAGTGGCCGATCTCGTGGGCCAGGACCGCCAGGATCTCGCCATGGGTCATCTGCCGGATGAGCGTGTCGAACAGCACGATGCGTTTGACCCGGCCGATGCCGCTGAAATAGGCGTTGGAGTGCCGGCTGCGCTTTGACGCGTCCATCTGCATCACCCGGCTCACCTTCAGCCCCGCCCGCTCCATCATGGCGCGGATCTCCGCCTCCAGCCCCTCCTCGGTCACCGGCTCGAACCGATTGAAGAGCGGTTCGATCACATAGGGAGAGATGAACATCATGAACAGGCTGAAGGCGGCCATGAACAGCCATACCCATATCCACCAGTGAGCGGGACTCCATTGGATCAGCCAGAATATGGCGCCGATCAGCACGGCCAGGAGCAGTGCGCCGATGGCCTGTGACTTTATGAAATCCGTGACCCACAGGCGCGGGGTCATGGTGTTGAAGCCGTACCGGGCCTCGATGCGGAAGGTCGCGTAGAGGTTGAAGGGGATGCCCAGGCAGCTTTGCGCCCAGGTCAGGCAGAGGAAGAAGAGGATGGAGGAGGGGAGGAACGCGCCGGTCAGCCCGGCGATGAAGCGGTCGTAGACGGTGATCAGGCCGCCGAACAGGAAGACCGCCAGCAGGACGTTGTCGAACAGCGACTCCCACAGCCCCAGCCGGCTGCTGTCAAAGGTGTAGGCGCTGCTGGTCCGGAGCTTTTCCCCGTCGATTGCCCCTTCGAAGCCCGCGGGGACGGCGGTGCCGTACCGCTTCAGATGGCGCAGGTTGATGGCGCGCAGCCAGTAGCCGAAGGCGGTCACGGCGAGGAAGAGGAGGAACAGGGCGAGTTTCATCGGCGTCCTTTTGTTAGGGATGGTGGTGTTGGCGGGCGGGGAAAAACAGAGGGGCACCGCATGCGGTGCCCCTCTG
>DATBXI010000485.1:0-2386 GCA_036514355.1 Desulfuromonadaceae bacterium | reverse complement strand
CTTCACGGCCATGAGCACGGCGCACCTGGCCGTGCCCATCAGCGGGATCAACGTCACCGTCACCCTGCCGCCGGGGATGAGTGTGGCAACCGCCGCCGGCGCATCGGGCCAGATCTCGACTGCGTCGATCATGCCCGGCTCGGCGCTTACCGGAACGAGCCTGGCTTTTGGCACCTATTCCGCATCGAGCGGCAAAACCCATCTGTCCATGGTCACCACCAGCGACACCTACCGTTCGGGCGAGTTTCTCCGCCTGACCTGCACCGTCGCAGCCAACACGAACATCACCCTGGGCGGCCTGAAGGCCTTGAACACGCCGGTGACCCTGGATGCGGTTGGATTCGACCCGGTCAGCAAGAGCACGGTGACATTGGCCAACAGCGTCAAGGTGACCATCGGGGTGCCGTAGCGGGGAATGTCGGGGAAGATAGCCATGACCGTGCAGTGATGCCGTAACTATTCGACATACCGGGAACAGGAAGGGGCGGATGCCACGGAGGTGTCCGCCCCTTCGCGGTCATAGACATTGACAGAGGGGACGGATTCCGGTACCGTAGACGCGATACAACGCCCTGGGGGAGTTCTGACGAACTGAGATGATTCTGCGGAATCAGACCCTTTGAACCTGAACCGGGTAATGCCGGCGTAGGAAAGCGGCTCGTGTGATGTTGCACCTGTTCAGCCGCCTGATTCGTATCATCAGCGCGGCTGTTTTCGTTTTTTGGGGAGAAGAGCGAGTAATGAGCGACTGCAAAAGGCCATTCCGCCTCGTCGTTGGCAAGGCGGCGACGCCGCCCGCCGTTGCGGGGGTCTACCTGATCACCGACCAGGGGGATAACCTGGTGGCGCGGGTGCGGGCCGCCCTGATCGGCGGAGTCTCGGTGGTGCAATACCGCCCCAAGGGCAAAGGGCGCGAGGCCTGCCTGGCCGAGGGGACGGAATTGCGGGACCTGTGCCGCGGTTTCGGCGTCACCTTCATCGTCAACGACGACATGCAGCTGGCACGGGAACTGGATGCCGACGGCGTTCACCTGGGGCAGGACGACGGCGGCATTGCTGCGGCCCGGGAACTCCTGGGGCCGGGCAGGATCATCGGCAAATCCACCCACAACCTGGAGGAGGCCCTGCTTGCCGAGCAGGAGGGGGCCGACTACATCGGTTTCGGCGCCATGTACCCCACCGCCAGCAAGGCGGTCACCCATATTCCGGGGACAGCGGGGCTGGCAGCCATTCGCGACCGGATACGCCTGCCGGTGGTGGCCATCGGTGGGATCACCCCCGGCAATGCCTGCCGGGTGATCGACGCCGGCGCCGACGCCCTGGCGGTCATCTCCTCGGTCCTTGCCAGTCCGCGCCCCGCCATGGCGGCACTGGAACTGAAGCTGCTCTTCAACCGCACCGGCCCGTTTCCGCGCGGCTCGGTGCTGACAATTGCGGGCAGCGATTCCGGGGGGGGCGCCGGCATCCAGGCCGACATCAAGACCATCACGCTGCTGGGGAGCTACGCCGCCAGCGTGCTGACCGCCCTGACGGCCCAGAACACGCGGGGGGTCGCCTCCATTCACGGCCTGCCGCCGTCGTTCGTGATCGACCAGTTGGCTACCGTGCTTGCCGACATCCCGGTGGATGTGATCAAGACCGGCATGCTGCATACGCCGGCCATCATCTCGGCCCTGGCGGAATGGCTGGGGGAGCGTGCGACAGCCATCCCGCTGGTGATCGATCCGGTCATGGTCGCCAAGGGAGGGGCCTCACTGCTGGATCGTGACGCGCTGCACGTTTTCCGCGAGCAGCTCCTGCCTCAGGCGTATCTCCTGACCCCCAACATTCCCGAGGCGGAGCGGCTTTTGGGCAGGCCGCTGCGGTCGGAGCAGGAGATGGAGCAGGCAGCCCGCGACCTGCACGCCCTCGGGGCGGCCAACGTGCTGCTCAAGGGGGGGCACCTCAGCGGCCGGCTCTCCAGCGACATGCTCTTCGACGGCAGCGAATGCCACACCTTCAGCGCCGAACGGGTATTCACCAGCAACACCCATGGCACCGGATGCAGCTATGCCTCGGCCATCGCCGCCTTCCTGGCCCAGGGGGAACCGTTGCGGTGCGCCGTGGGCAAGGCCAAGGAGTTCATCACCGCGGCCATACGCCTGGCCCGGCCATTGGGCAAGGGGCACAGCCCGGTCAATCATTTCATGGCAGTGGAAGAAATCAAGCAACGATAAAGGAACAGGAACCCATGACTCAGCTGGAATACGCCCGCAGGGGCGTCATAACCGAAAAGATGCAGGCAGCAGCGTTGGCCGAAGGGGTGACGCCCGAATTCATCCGCGACGGCCTGGCCGCCGGCACCATCGTCATCTGCCATAACGTGAAGCACGCAAACGGTATCCCC
>DATBXI010000484.1:0-2227 GCA_036514355.1 Desulfuromonadaceae bacterium | reverse complement strand
AAGCCGTACAGCTTGAGGAGGCCGGCCATGCCGGCCATCCGTTCCGTGTGGCGATGAAACTTGATAGCATCCTTGCGGGCGATGTAGACCTCTGCGGCGCTGTGTTCCAGGATGAAATTGGCCAGGCCGTAATGGTCCACGTGGCAGTGGGTGATGAACAGGTACTTGAGATGGGACAGGTCTATGCTTTCCAGGATACGGGCCTGCCCGTCCGGCGTGGGGGGGCCGGTGTCGAAGAGCGCCAGCCCTCCTTCGAGTTCGGCGCTGTAGAAATGGACTTCCCCCACCATATACGGGGTTTGTACGGTGTGCTGGAGCATTGTCCCACCCGGGTCAGAAAATATACTTCTCAGCTTCGATGCAGGCGTCCGCCAGGCGGCGCTTGGCCTGCAGGAGCCCTGTGGCGTCGTATTTGGTGAAACGCCGTATTCCGCCCAGGATCATGGTCAGGTTGTCCCCCTCCTCGATGTAGAAGGCCGCCTTGCGGGCTGCCGTGGCGGTGCGTTCGGCCGCCTCGAAGGTAAAGCTCTTGACCGCCGCCGTGATGACGGCCCGTTTGTTGTCGCTCAGCGTGGGGAGGATCTTTTCCGCCCGCAGCACGGCGCTTTCGATGGCAAAGATATTGATGGCGATATCCGCCGCCGCCAGGAGTATTTCCTGCTCGTCCTTGATGGTGGCCATGAACTTCTGCGCCCCGGTCCCCGCCACCACCAGGAACGCCTTTTTCAGGTTGGCAATGAGGACCTTCTCGGCGGCAAAGGGCACGGAATCGTCGATCTCGTCGAACGACGGCGACATCAGGCTCTCGAAGGCCTTCATGGCCTCCTTCTGGAGCGGGATCTCCCCTTTCATGGCGCGCCGCAGGATCGTGCCGGGAATCAGCAGCCGGTTGATCTCGTTGGTGCCTTCGAAGATGCGGTTGATCCGCTCGTCGCGGTAGTAGCGCTCGGCCGGGTATTCCTGGATAAAGCCGTAACCGCCGTGGACCTGCACCACCTCGTCCACCACCTGGGCCAGGACCTCGCTGCAGAAGACCTTGGCAATGGCGCATTCGATGGAATACTCCTCGATGCCGTTCTGGTAGGCGTCGTAATAATTGGGAGTGTCCTTGGGGATGGTGGCCAGACGGTCGTCGATCAGCCCTGCCAGGCGATAGACCAGCGACTCGGAGGCGAAGATAGCGGCAGCCATGTCGGCGACCTTTTCCTTTATGGCACCGAACGAGCTGATGGGCGTACCGAACTGCTTGCGCAGGTTGGCGTACTTCACCCCCTGGGCAAAGGCAAACTTGGCCGCGCCGGTCACCGCGGCGCCCAGCTTGAACCGCCCCACATTCAGGACGTTGAAGGCGATCTTGTGCCCCTTGCCGATCTCGCCCAGCACGTTTTCCACCGGTATCCTGGCGTTGTCGAGGACGATCTGGGTGGTGGAGGAGCCCTTGATGCCCATCTTCTTTTCCTCGGCCCCGTGCGTTACCCCTTCGAAGGTCCGCTCCACCAGGAAGGCGGTGAAATGCTCCTTGTCGATCTTGGCGAATACGGTGTACAGGTTGGCGAAGCTGCCGTTGGTGATGAACTGCTTGGTGCCGTTCAGCACGTAGTGTGTGCCGTCCGCCGACAGGGTGGCCACGGTCTTGGCCCCCAGCGCGTCGCTGCCGGAATCGGGTTCGGTGAGGCAGTAGGCGGCGGTCCATTCGCCGCTGATGATCTTGCCGAGGTATTTCTCCTTCTGCTCCTCGGTTCCGTAGTAGACGAGCGGCAGCGTGCCGATGCCCGTATGTGCCGCATAGGCAACGGAAAAAGAGCCGGCCTGGGATATCTTCTCCGCAGCCAGCATGCTGGTGGCCTTGTCCAGCTCAAGACCGCCGTATTCCTCGGGGGCGTCGATCATCAGCAGCCCCAACTCGCCGCATTTGCGCATCAGGTCGACAACGATGTCGAAGTTGTGGTTCTCGATCTCCTCCTGATGGGGAACCACCTCGTTCAGGACGAACTGCTCGGTGGTGTCGCCGATCTGCCGCTGCTCGTCGGTAAAATCCTCGGGCGTGAAGACATCGTCCTTGGTCACTTCGTTGATCAGGTACTCGGCACCCTTGAAAAGTTTCGCAGCCATGTAGTCACCTCGTATAGTGAATGGTAATGATTCTCCGCTTCATAACTCCCCCTTGCCCCCTCTTATCTTAAGAGGGGGTAAAGGCCCCTCCCCTTAGGATAAGGGGAGGCGGGGG
>DATBXI010000483.1:0-5051 GCA_036514355.1 Desulfuromonadaceae bacterium | reverse complement strand
ATGGACGTCAGCGTCACCCCCGCCGGCGTGACCTCGGCCACCAGGGTCTCGCTGGTCAGAGTCATCTCGTCCATGCCGTCCGCGCCATGCACCACGAAACCGTGCCGGCACCCCAGCCGGTGCAGCACGCCGGCCAGCTTTTCCACCAGGTCGGCCCGGTAGACCCCCATGACCTGGCAGTCGGCTGCCGCCGGGTTGGTCAGGGGCCCCAGGATGTTGAAGATGGTGCGGATGCCGATCTCGCGGCGCGGGCCGATGGCGTGCTTCATGGCGCCATGCAGGGCCGGAGCGAACAGGAAGCCGATGCCGATCTCCCGGATGCACCGCTCCACCGTGTCCGGGGTGACGTCCAGGTTGATGCCCAGCCGCTCCAGCACATCGGCGCTGCCGCAGGCCGAGGAAACGGAACGGTTGCCGTGCTTGGCCACCTTTACCCCGCAGGCCGCGACCACGAAGGAGACCGTTGTGGAGACATTGAAGGTGTTGGTGCCGTCGCCGCCGGTGCCGACCACGTCCAGGATGGTTTCCTGGTCGATGTTGATGTCGTCGCGGTCCATGTCCAGCACGTTGCGGCCGACTCGGATCGGGGTGGCCCGCTCGCGCATGACACGTGCCGCGCCGGTAATCTCCGCTATGGTTTCACCCTTCATGCGCAGTGCGGTGATGAACGAGCCGATCTGGGCCGGCGTGCATTCCCCGGACATGATCTGGTTCATGACCTCGATCATCTCCCCTTCGGTCAGGTCCTCTCTTTCGACGACCTTGGCAATGGCTTTTCTGATCATGGGGTGACTCCCTGCGAATAAAGTGTGACTGCCTAACAAAAACGGGGATGTGTAAGCATCCCCGCTGCTGCGTGCGCATAACGGCGGTAACGGCGCCGTTACTCCCCTTCCTTGATCCTCCGGATGGCTTCTTTGATGAGTGTCTCGGCCAGGTCGGGTACCACCTCCCAGACGATCCGTTCGATAACCTCCTGCGAAACCGCAGCCAGGGCGGCCCTGAGCTGTTCCTCGGTCAGGGCCACGGGAGCGGCCTGGTCAGCCGCGACACGGGGCGCCGTGGGCTCGGCAATGTCGGGTGTTATCATCCCCGCAGCTGCCTGAACAACGGGCTCGGCAAAGGCCGGGGGGGCTTCAAAGCTAGGGACGGGTTCGGCGAATACGCCCTGCGCGGCCGTCTCTGCTGCCGCCGGTGCCTCGTTCCCGAAGCTGATCTCTCCGAAGGTGTCACTCTGTCCGGCCGGCTCAAGGCTGGCAAAGGCGCCGGTGGGAAGCTCTGCAACCGCCTCTTCCTCGAATTCGAAGGTGTGTTCCTCCACCGGGACCCAACTGGAGCCGGTGGTGTCCGGCGTGCCGGCCGCCTGCTGGGCAATGGGCGTTCCGGGCACCTCCTCGAGGATGGAGAACACGTCCGGCGCGAATGCCGGTCCGGGCGCGGCAGGTTCGGCCGGTGGGGCAGGGGCGGGTTCGGCAGCTGGGGTGACGGGGGTAAAGGCACCCCAGATATCATCGGCGCTGGGTGCCGCGCTTGCCCCGGCTGCGGCTGGGGCGGGTCCGGGCTGCGCGGCCGCGGTACCGCGTGATTGCCCCAGGGCGTACAGTTCCTTGACCTTGGTTACGATCTGCTGGGATTCAAAGGGCTTGGCCAGGAAGTCGTCGGCTCCGCAATTCCTGGCCCTGACTTCGTCGAATGGCTCAAAGGAACCGGTGAGGAGCAGGATCGGCTTGGAGGCCAGTGCCGGGGTCGCCCGGATGGATTCGCAGACTTCATAGCCGGACATGCCCGGCATGAGAGCATCGATGAGCAGAACATCGGGAAAAACATCGCGCGCCTTGTCGATGGCGGCCTTTCCGTTGTCCACCACGGTGAGACTGTACTCTTCGCCCCCGAAAATGATGCCGATTACCTTCTGAATCGTGATGCTGTCATCGGCGAGGAGAATCTTGATGCTCATCGGTCCCTCCTGTGTGCGGCGGGTGCGGCGGAAAATGGCGGTACGCCAAAAAAGCTAGCACACGCCCCCCTGGGTGTCAAGAATTAAGCATTTCAGGGAAGTTGCGGAGTTTCAGCCTTGGCGTGCCGTTTACCCGTGGGTGAAAATACCGCCACGGCCAGGGTTGAGATGTCGCTGCGCAGCCGGTTGAATTGTCGTTTGTCATGGTAGTCGAGGCGGGTGGTCAGCAGGATTACGAACAGGTCCCGCTGGGGATCGATCCAGACCGACGATCCGCTGTAGCCGGTGTGGCCGAACGACATCTCGGAAAAGAAGCTCCCCTTGGGGGCCGAATAGGGTGACAGGATGTCCCAGCCCAGGCCGCGCACCACATGGCCGCTGCTGTAAAAATAGGGCGCCGTCATCTGGGCCATCACCCGTTCCGGGAAGATGTACCGTCCGTCGAACACGCCGCCGTTCAAGACCATGAGGCAAAAACGGGCCAGGTCGGCGGCGGAACTGAACAGTCCGGCATGCCCCGCAACGCCCCCCAGCAGACGGGCGTTTTCATCCTGCACAATGCCGGATACCAGTGCGTTTCCCGGTCCGAGGGTCGGCGCGATCTGGGGTGCCAGTTCCCGGGGGGGCAGGAACCGGGTGTCGTTCATGCCCAGAGGGGCGTAGAATTGCTCGTGGCAGAAGCGGTCGAGGGTGAACCCGGAGGCGCGGCGCACCAGCTCGCCCAGCAGGATGAAGTTGATGTCGGCGTAGTGGAAATGGTCGCCCGGCTGTCTCCATCCCTTTTGGGAGCCTGCCTTCCGGATGGCCGATTTCAGAGGTTCATCGGGACTGAGTTGGACATCGTGAAGCCCCGAGGTATGGGTCAGCAGGTTGAGGATGGTGACGTCTTCCCGGCCGGTTCCCGCGAACTCGGGGAACCAGCGGGTCAGCGGGTCCGTCAGGGTGATGCGCCCCTCGTCCAGGAGCTTCATGATCGCCGGCGTGGTGGCGAACACCTTGGTCAGGGAGGCGATGTCGAACATCGTCCGCTCGGTGAGGGGGGGGGAATCCGCTGCAGCGGCCAGCCGCCCCCTGGCGGCGCTGTAGATGATCCCCTCATGGTTGCCGATCACTACCACGCTGCCGGCCACGAGTCCGCGGCTGATGGCGTTCTCCATGAGAAACTCTATGGTGGCGGTGCGGCTGCTGTCCAGCAGTTCATCGGCCGCGAACAGCGGGGCGGCCTGCAGGAACAGGCAGGCTATGAGCAGGGTGCGGAGAAAACGCACGGTTGACCTCGTTGGTTGGGCGAGAAAAAAGCCTCCCGCTCGGGAGGCTCTTGGCGATCGCGCCGGTAGCCGGATCAGGTCCGGTAATCGGCGTTGATGCTTACATACTCGTGGGACAGATCCGACGTGAATACCGTGGCGTTGCCGCTGCCCAAACCGAGATCCACGGTGACGGCGAACTCCCGCTTCTTGAGCACCTCGGTGCCGCGCGCCTCGGCGTCGCCCCCGGCAAAGACGCCGTTCCGGGCCATGCAGACGTCATCGAAACAGAGCGCAAGCCGCGCCGGATCCACCTGGGCGCCCGAGTAGCCCACTGCTGCGAATATCCGGCCCCAGTTGGCGTCCTGGCCGAAAAAGGCGGTCTTGACCAGGCAGGAGTTGGCCACTGCCAGGGCGGCCCGCTTGGCGTCCCCGTCATCGTGGGCGCCGGTGACCCTGATCTCGACGAACTTGGTGGCCCCTTCGCCGTCCTTGACGATCTGCTTTGCCAGGGAGAGCAGCACGTCCTGCAGCAGCTCCTCGAATGCCGCAGCCTCCGGCGTGCCGGCTGCGATGGTCGAATTGCCGGCCTGACCGTTGGCCATGATCAGGCAGGTGTCGTTGGTCGAGGTGTCACCGTCCACGGATATGATGTTGAAGGAGCTGTCCACGGCGCGGCGGAATGCCGTGTCCAGAACCGCCGGTGCAACGGCTGCGTCGCTGATGATGAAGGAGAGCATGGTGGCCATGTTGGGCATGATCATGCCGGCCCCCTTGGCGATGCCGGCCACGGTGTAACTGATGCCGCCGGCCTGGCCGCTCCTGGCCTCCATCTTGGGGAAGGTGTCGGTGGTCATGATGGCCTCGGCCACGTCGTCCAGCGTGCCGGAGGCCAGTCCCTCGATCAGCGCGGGTATGGCGTTTTTAAGCCGGTCCAGGGGCATCTGGACGCCGATCACGCCGGTGGAACTGACCTGTACCGCCTTGTCCGCTATCCCGAGTCCCTCCGCCACCAGGTGTGACGTCTCCCGCGCCGCCAGCATGCCCTGCTCACCGGTGCAGGCGTTGGCATTGCCGCTGTTGACCACCAGGGCTTGCGCCGTGCCGCTGGCGATGCGTTCCATGGAGAGGAGCACCGGCGCCGCCTTGACCTTGTTGGTGGTGAAGACCGCAGCAGCCTGGGCAGGCACCTCGGAGAAGATCAGGGCCAGGTCTTTTCTGCCCGGTTTCTTGACGGCCGCCTCAACGGCCGAGAATTGGAAGCCTTTGATGTCCATAGCATCTCCTTCGGAGACAGGTAGAGAAAGAGATAGAGAAACCTTATCTGTGAGCGAAGCGAACGAATATCTCTTTCTCTACCTGCTTCACTTCCCGTGGCACTTCTTGTACTTCTTCCCGCTGCCGCAGGGGCAGGGGTCGTTGCGGCCCGCCACCTTGGCGCTCTTGGCCGGCTCCTTGGGACGCTCCTCGTCGCCGGAGAGGTTGAAGACCAGCTTCTGGCTGCGCTGCTGCTGTTCCTCCTCCATCCGTTCCACCTCGTCCTCGTGGGCCACCTGGACCCAGAAGATGCGCTCCACCACCTCTTCGCGGATGCGGATGATCATCTCCATGAACAGGTTGTAGGCTTCTTTCTTGTACTCCTGCTTGGGGTCCTTCTGGCCGTAGCCGCGCAGGCCGATCCCCTCCTTGAGGTGGTCGATGTTGAGCAGGTGGTCCTTCCAGTGGGTGTCGATGGCTTGGAGCATCATCACCTTGATCAGGTGGTCGATCAGCTCGTCCCCCATCTCTTGTGCCTTGGCCGTGAAGATGGCGTGGGCCTGCTCCTGCAGGGTGTCGCGGAAGTTGGT
>DATBXI010000482.1:0-7593 GCA_036514355.1 Desulfuromonadaceae bacterium | reverse complement strand
GGCGGGGTCTGCCCGCTCACCTACCTGGAAAACCATTGGCGCCGCCTGGGTGGAGCGGCCGGCTACGGCGGCACGTTCATCGAACACTACCTGGAACCGCTGCTCTACCCCCTGGGGTTGACCCTGCACTCCCAGCGGGTTATGGGGCTGGCGGCGCTGCTCATCAACCTCGTGGTCTACGGGTATCTCTGGCGGCGCCGGCACCGGGCGCATGGCCGCGGCTGATGCCCGTCAGCCGCACCGGAGCCGCTTCTTCCCCTCCTGGAACAGCACCTCCATCTTGTTAGGAAGCACCAGTTGCACGATGCCGAGCCCGAAATGCGGATGCGACAGCAGGTCACGGACACGGTAGGTCCGGTCCATGGCGTAGGGGGTCGCCAGCGCCGGGTCCAGGCCCGGTCGCATCGCCTCCCACTCGGCCCGGGCAGCGGCCTCGGGATCGGCTTTTGTGGCGCGGGGCGCCGCTGCTTTCGTCCGGTCCGCCTTGGCGCGGACGGGCGTCACGGGGGGCTTGACCGGGTGATAGGCGTGGACCCCGTGGCAGGTGTTGCACTCCACGCGCACGATCTTTTCCCCGACCATGGCGACAATCGTATGGTTCAGTATTTCACGGCAGCGGGTACACCGCGATTCAATAGTGCTTCCGGCTGATAACGGTCTGCTCATCTGTTCTCCCTTGCGTATTTCGGGGCATCGGGCACGGGACGCTCATTGCTCGCGCCGACGCCGTTCCGGAGTTTTGGCGACAAAAAAACCACAGGGATTGGTCCCTGTGGCTCAGGTACACGAAACTATAGCATGGTATCCGGGACGTGGCAATGGTAAGCCGCGGTTCCCGGTTGCGCCCGCGGTCGCGGGCGCTTCAGGGATTATGGGGGGACCGCCGGTGCGCGGGGCTCATTTTCCCGGAATGGTGATACAGAGACACTCCCCCTCGGCATAGACCGCCTTCTTGCAGTAGATCCTCCCGTGCACCACCACCTTGCGCCCCTCCGCGGAGACGACCCGGCTCTCGACCGTGACCACTTTCTGCAACGGCAGCAGGTTGCGGAAGCTGACGTTCAGGTTGCCCACCACGATGGAATAGCCGGCTGCCCAGGCGGCCAGTCCCAGCACCTCATCCAGCACCGCCGCCATGGAGCCGCCGTGGGCGTGCCCCGGCGGGCCTTCGGTCTCGGGTCCGAACCAGATGCGCGCCTGGAGATTCTGCGCTCCGTCGCGGTAATAGCGCACCCGGAAGCGGTTGCCGTCCGGATCGCCGGACACGAAGCGCAACGATTCGCCCACCAGTGACGGGGCATCGAAGGGGACCCAATCGGCTTCGCCGCCGAGATCCACGGTAGGGCAGGGGGTAGGTGCGTTCACAGCAGATGTCTTTGACACGGATGTTCTCCTTGAAACTATATTGACGTTTACGGAAAGGTTTTGCGAGTGGGCACTATAACAGACGTTGCCGGAGGAATAAAGCGGTTTGGAGGCTACTACCAATTAACACGTAATTTTGCGCAATCAACCCCTCCAAACTCCCCTTATCAGGGGAGGCTTAAAGGCTTCCCCCCTGATAAGGGGGGATTGAGGGGGGTTGGATTTAGATGTTACACGGTACTACGTTGATAGCGAACGACGTGCCGCAACCATCGAGCTTTCCCCCTAATCGTCCTGGCCGTGGCGCATACGGATGGCGAACAGCGGTTCGAAGATCGCCTCGTGGCGGCAGACGGGGCATTTGCCGGGCGGGGTGAGGCGGTCGCGCTTGGTGAAGACGAAGCCGCACGCCCGGCATTCGGCAGGCGTCACCTCCAGCATGCCGCCGCTGGCATGGATGCTGAGACGGATATGCTCCAGGTGGGTGTACACCTCTTTCTCCGTGATGTGCACCCAACCGGAGATCTCCCTGGCCGAGAGCGGCTGATCCCGTATAAGGTCGATCACGGCATGGCGGACCGTTTCCAGCGCAGGGCGCGGTACGGTCGGTTTTCGCGGTTTCTGCCTCATGGGCGCGGCGTTATGCTGCCATCCTCACGGTTCCACCTCTCATGTGCCGCAGCACTTCTTGTACTTGAGCCCGCTCCCGCAGGTGCAGGGATCATTGCGCCCGATCTTGGTGACCGCGAGCGGTTTCGGCTTGACCATGGCGCCGTCGGTAAAGAACCACGCTCCCTTCTCCCGCTTGAACTTGGCAAGCTCGTGATGCTCCCGCTGCATGTCTTTTTCGCGGTAGCGGGCGATGAACTCCACCTCGCCGGTGGTGTCGTCGGGTCCCCCCTTGTGGGTGGCGATGATCTGGAGCTCCTGCCAGTCGGCACCCTCGGCCCATGCCTTGGTACCCGCATGGTCATAGCCCTGGCGATGGTCGGGATGGGTGGTCGCGAACAGGAAGTCCATCTGCACCTTCACATGGGCCGCATAGCGGGCACGCATGAGTTGTTCCGCTGTTTCGGCGGGCCGTGCCCCGCTGATGGCCGGTTCGCAACACGCGGAATAGGCAGCGCCGCTTCCGCAAGGACAGGTTTCCATGGTTGTTCTCCTTCGGGAATTTTGTGAACCATTGCGGTGCCATACAATCGGCATGCTTGTCAAACACTATCTGCACGCCACCCGTTGCATCGGTTGCGGCAATACCAATTGCAGTAACTATCGATAATACGAATTTGTTTCATGGGCGGATCCGTTCTATGATGCAGCGGCATGGCAGGGATGATGCGTTTGCGATGGTCGCCGGTCATGGATCTCAGGATAAGGAGTACAGTATGGGAAGGATATTCGTGGCGGCGCTGCTGTTGGCGGTGCTGACGGTGGGAAGTGCCGGTGCGGCGCAGCGCGGGGGTGTCGTCACCCTGGAAGTGGATCTGTCGGGCCAGGCGCCGGGGAAGGAGGCCAGGCTGTGGGTACCCTATCCGCTCAGCGACCGCAACCAGGTGATCAGCGACATCAGGGTCGCGGGGGACTTTTCCGCCTCCGGAGTCTATAGCGACCAGGCCAACGGCACGCCAATGCTCTATGCCGAATGGCCCGCAACTGCGGCAGTCCGCAAGCTCGTCTTTGCGTTCCGGGTGGAGCGACGGGAGGTTGCGCAGCGGGACCTCCCGGCTACGGAGCCGCAGTGGAATCCCGGCGACTACGCCGAATACCTGCAACCGACCAGCCTCGGCCCCATCGATGGGGAGGTGGGAGCACTGGCGGCCAGGATCACGAAAGGCGCCCGTACGAACCGGGAGAAGGCCAGGGCGATCTACGACTGGACCGTGGAGAACATGTACCGCGACCCCGACACCAGGGGATGCGGCCGGGGTGACGTCTGCCTGCTGCTGAAGCGGCCGGGGGGCAAGTGCACGGACATCTCGTCGGTCTTCATCGCCCTCTGTCGCGCGGCCGGCGTGCCGGCCCGGGAGGTGTTCGGTATCCGGCTCGGCAAAAAGGCGCAAGAAGATATCACCGCGTACCAGCACTGCTGGGCGGAGTTCTTCGTTCCCGGTTACGGCTGGGTGAGCGCCGACCCGGCCGATGTGCGCAAGGCCATGCTGGTGGAAAAGCTGGGGTTGGCGGACCCGAAGACCCGGGAATACCGCGCCTACTTCTGGGGAGGCATAGACCCCTACCGCGTGGCGCTGGCCAGGGGGCGCGACCTGCGTCTCAACCCGCCCCAGGCAGGTGCAGCGCTGAATACCTTCGGGTATCCCTATGCAGAGGTCGGCGGCAAAGCGCTCGATTTCTACGACTCCACGGGGTTCAGGTATCGCTACAGCTACACGGAAAAGTAGGTTGTTTCCCTCCGGGCACAAAACCTGAAAACGCCAGTTACCGCAGAGGACGCAGAGGAAAATCGAGCGGTTCATTCAAAAGGTTCCACCGTTCTAGTACCGTGTAACATCTAAATCCAACCCCCCTCAATCCCCCCTTATCAGGGGGGAAGCCTTTAAGCCTCCCCTGATAAGGGGAGGTTTGGAGGGGTTGATTGCCAAAAATTAAGTGTTATTTGGTACTAGTTGATTGTTTTCATGGTTTGTTTTCTCCGTGGCCCTCTGCGTCCTCTGCGCTGCGCCTGTCTTTGCGGATAACGGTCCATCCCGCTACCTGACAGCCTCCGCCGGTGCCAGCGCCATGCGCGGGATCAGGGCCGGATCCATCTCCCCCATGCGCTCGGCCTGAAGACGCACCAACTCCTCCCTGAACCGGTCCGTGGCCGCGACCATGGCCGCCACATCGATCCGCTGGCATACCGGCCGGACCCGGCGCAGCTTATCGGCGCCGGTGGTCAGGAGGTGGATGGCGCCCTTGAAGTTCTCCCCCCGCCAGTGGTGCAACCCCACCGCGATCTGCAGCATCCCCTGGTAAAAGTCCCGGATTTCCCCCTCCGATCCCACCCACAGATCCTCCAGGGTTTCGTGGCATTCGAACCACTCTTCCCGGTTGAATTCGCCCAGAGCTTGCAACAATGCACCGGAAGGGGACTGGGTGCACCTGTCCATCACGCGCTCCTTTCTGTCTGTGGAGGGGGCCGCATCACGTGTACCCCCTTTCTACTGTAGCAAAAAAGGCGACCATTCGGCCGCCTTTTCCGTTCCTTGATGTACGTCAAGGAAATTAATGATCCATTACGGTATCACCGTGCCGCGGCGGGCAGTGGGGATGGATACTGCCCGCAATTCATTTTATGACGGAGGTGGCAATTGAAAGGAAGATTGGTAACGTTGTCGGTGGTAAGCAGCGTCATCTGTGCGTGTATGAGTGATAAAAAGGCGGGGCAGTGCCCCGCCTTTTTACATGAATTCGCATGAAATCGAAAAGGGCATGTCCGTGTTGAAAACCAGGTCCATACTCATTGATCATACCGCAGTCAGTATCCTCTTTGTCTGCGCCATCATCGTCTTTGTCTTTGCCGGCCATCTCTTTACGGAGCACATCCAGAACGATGCCCAGATGGTCAACCAGGCCGGAAGCCTGCGCTACCGCTCCTACAAACTGGCGTTGCTGCTGCAGGACTATGCCGTCACCTCCGACGCCCGCGCCCGGAACGATCTGTACGCCCCCCTTACAGCCGAAATCGACGCCTTTGACAGCACGATTCGGCATATCGCCTCCATGGGCCGCCAAAGCCTGTTCTTCCCCAGTGAGGAGCGCACGGCCGGTTTCAGTGCCATTCAGCGCCAGTGGGCATCGATCGTGAAGCCATCACTGCTGCAACGCCTCCATAACCCTGTCGTCACGAGGGAAGCCATGTACGGGTATACCCTCCTGGTGCACACCTTTGTCGACCAGCTCGATGACTACGTCGGACGGCTCAGCAGGGAAAATCGCGACAGCATCGAACGCTTCAAGCTGTTCCGCATCGGGTTCGTGGCGGCCATAATCCTGGCTTCCGCGATGATCGTCATACTCACGTATACCCGGCTGATCACGCCGCTTCTGCTCCTCCAGCAGGCCTCCCGGCAGATAAAGGCCGGCGACTTCACCATTGCGCTGCCCGAAACCCATCCTGCAGTCGAGATTGCGGACCTGTACCAGATATTCAACCAGATGGCGGCGTCATTGAAGGGCATGGTTGCGGACCTGCAGAGCCATTCCGACACCGTGCTCGCCTTTAACCGGGCTTCCAACGACATGGTCCAGATGACGACCAAGGAGCAGGTCTACGACTTCATCTGCCGGCGCGCCTACGAGATCCTGAAACCGGAGATCGCCTGGATCGGCCTGATCGAGAAGGGACACCGCACCATACGGCCGATAGCTGCGGCCGGCCCGCACAAGGGCATCGTGGACCGGATCTCCATAACGTGGGACGACGGGCCGCTCGGCCACGGGACATCCGGGCAGGCGGTCAGGACCAAGAAGCCGGTCGTCGCGACCATCGATGCCCCGGAGATCGCGCCCTGGCGAGAGGTGTTCGCCCAGCATGACCTGCGCGCGTTTATTTCGATCCCCCTGCTGGTGCGGGAGGAGTGCATCGGCGTCCTTGCCGTCTACAGCAGCCGTACGGACCTGCTGTCCCGCCAGCTGCTCGATATCAGCCAGGTCTATGCCAACCACGCGGCGGCCGTCATCGAGGACCTCAACCTGACCGAGTACATCATCTTTGCCCTGGCGCGGGCTGCGGAGGCCAATGACGAAGACACCGGCAACCATATCCTCCGGGTCGGCGAGTACTGCGCCGTCATCGCGCGGGACATGGGGTGCTCTCCCACCTTCGTCAATACCATCCGTCTCCAGGCAACCCTGCACGATGTGGGCAAGATCCACGTGAACCCGGCCATCCTGAAGAAGCAGGGGGCGCTGGATGCCCAAGAATGGGAGGCCATGACGCGGCATGCCGACTATGGATCACGGATAATCGGCGACCATCCCATACTGGGCATGGCACGGGAAATCGCTCTGGCCCATCACGAGCGGTGGGACGGCAGCGGCTACCCCTTCGGTCTCACGGGGGATCAGATTCCGCTGGCGGCCCGAATCATGAACATTGCGGACCAGTACGACGCACTGCGCAGCAAGCGGGCCTATAAGCCGGCCTTCGATCACGAGACCACCGTCACCGTGATTACCGAGGGAGACGGCCGGACACGGCCGGAGCATTTCGATCCCCTGGTATTGGCGGCCTTCCGCCGTGTCACGGACCAACTCGCGAACATCTACGACCACCTGCAGTAACCGGGACTTAGCAGTCACGCGCTCCGCATCACGCCGTGGACGCCCGCGGCGTTTCCTGCGCCGCGAACCGGCAGATACCGCTTTCCTCCAGCGCCGAGAGCTGACGCTTCATCCCCTTTGACAGGTCGAACTGGTCCATCATGAAGCCGGTGCTTTCGAAATAAAAGATCGCATCCCCCATCGTGCCGGCATACCCATCGGCGTTTTCCGGCTGTTTTTCAGGTTTGCATATCAGCACCGAGCGTTCCTCCTTGAGCAGCCAGGCGAGGTATACCGCCGTCTTCCGGCCGTGCCGCACCCCCAGGACGTACGCCAGGCACACCTGCGGCTTTGTGCCGAACGGCCCGGCCTGGATCGCGTTGATCGATCCGTGCACCTCGATGACCTCGCCGGGGGCATGGCAGGGGACGGCGCTCAGCTTCGGGTCATGGCGGAAGGTGGACTCCCCGGACTGGAAGGCCGAGCCGGGGCGGCCCAGGCTCGTGCCCATGGGGTGATTGGTCCCGCTGCGGGGCGATTCCGCATCTGCCGAAGCCATGACCAGGGAGGGGGAAATGGCCGGCTCAGGCGCGGCCGGTGGTGCAGGGAGCGGCCGCTCGTCACGCTCCACCCGAAGCCGGTGCAGTTCCTCCTGAAGCGCCTCCTTCTCCTTCTTGAGCCGCTCCACGGCATGTTGCACCTTCTTCTTGAGGGTGGCGCGCATGTACTCCCACGACCGCTTCTCGTCAGAAAGCCGCTCCAGGTCCGCTGCCAGCGATGCCGCTGCTTCGTTGGCAATGCCCAGTTCCCGCTCCAGTTCCCCCCGCGTCCGGTCGTGTTCCGTCTGGATTTCCTCCAGCCGGTCGGAGAGCACCTTATTGGCGGTATTCAGCCGCTCGATCTCCAGGGCGAGCGCCGCATCGGGCGGCTCCTGCGTCGGAGGCGACGATACCAGGACCTCGTTGAGCC
>DATBXI010000481.1:0-4748 GCA_036514355.1 Desulfuromonadaceae bacterium | reverse complement strand
TTCCTGGCCGGCATGGGGTGCGAGATCCAGGCGGCCCTCAGCGCCACCCGCACCCGCGGCCTGGACGGGCTGCCGAGCCCGAACGTCTTTGTGGGCGACCTGGAAGACCTGGAAGAGGCGGGCCAAGGGGCCGACCTGCTGGTGGCCAACTCCAACGGCCGCCAGGCAGCCGCCAAGCTCAAGATAGGGGCGCACCTCAGGGCAGGGTTGCCGGTCTTCGACCGCCTGGGGGCCCACCAGAAGGTATGGGTCGGCTACCGCGGGACCATGAACCTGGTATTCGAGGTGGCCAACCTGTTCCAGGCAAACGCGAAAGAGGCGCAGAAACTGGCGCACAATTAAACCCCTCCCGTCCCCTTATCAGGGGAGGGGGACACATGGCCACCCTTCCCCCCTGATAAGGGGGGATTGAGGGGGGTTAGAAAGGTGCTAACTATGAAAATCGCATTTACCAGTTCAACCGGCGAGTGGATCGACCAGCACTTCGGCCAGTGCCAAAACTTCCACATTTGGGAAGTGGGGCCGGAGGAGGCGCATTTCGTCACCACCATCAGCGCCATCACCACGGCAGCCGACGAGGAGGACCGCATCCAGGCCAGGGCCAGCGCGCTGGCGGACTGCGCCATCGTCTACACCATGCAGATCGGCGGCCCTGCCGCGGCCAAGCTGGTGGCCCGGAAGATCCATCCCATGAAGACCAACACCGAGGTCAGCCTGAAGGAGACCGTGGAGCGGCTTCAGGAGGTGCTGCGGGGCAATCCACCCCCCTGGCTGCGCAAGGCGATGAACAAGGAGCAGGCCGGATCGTTTCTGGAAGACTAGAAAAGCTGGGACTGGGGACCAGGGATCGGGGATTGGCTAAGGCCTTTCCCTGTCACCAGTCCTCAATCACCAATCCCCAAAACCATACGGAGGAACACACCATGGCGTACATCACAGGATTGACCCGCGACAAGAAGGAATGGACCCCGCAATTCATTGTGTCCATCGACGAGGAGACCTGCATCGGCTGCGGCCGCTGCTTCAAGGTTTGCACCCACGACGTGCTGGCCTACGAGGAGTTGGACGAGGACGATTCGGCCAAGATGTTCATGAAGGTGACCAACCCGGGCAACTGCATCGGCTGCGAGGCCTGCGGCAGGACCTGCTCGAAGAAATGCTTCACCTTCGAACCGGTCGTTCTGTAGAGGGCGGCTGCGGCTTTTTGGCAATAGGTTCGTTGGCCTTCGTTCTTCCTCGTGCGGCGTAGCGCTGCTACGCCTCCTCGTCAGAACTCGGCCGCCTGCCTCTTGCCGAAAAATCCACAGCCGAATGGTTAGTTGCCCTCAACGGATCGAAGAGTTTCGGGTTCTGGCAAGGCTTTGCGACGACCCGGCGGAGACGTAGCAGCGCTACGTCGCACAACGGGGGAGGAAGCAAAACGCCGCCAGGTTCCGGAAATCTTCGATCCCCATTAGGGAGGTGAGTATGCTCATCGCGGTTGCATCCAAAGACGGCAAGGAAATCAATCAGCATTTCGGCCACGCCGAGCGCTTCCTGATCTATGACGTTCTCGACGGGGACGCCCGGCTGGTGGATGAGAAGCGGGTGGAGCGCTATTGCAGCTTCGACCCCCAGCACCCGTTGCGCGGGCATGTGCTCCGTGAGATCGCCGGGGCCCTGGCCGGCTGCCGGGCCGTGGTGTCGGCCCAGATCGGGGAGCATCCCCAAGGCGAGTTGGAGCGGCTGGGGATAGAAGCGTTCACGGCCAGCGGGCCGATCAAGAGCACGCTGCTGGAGCTGGTCAAGATCCTGTAGGGCCCCATGCGGTGCCCGCCGCATGGCCAAGGAGTGCGGGATTTTTCGTTCTGGCAAGGAAATCGAGGGATTGCGCGGAGGCCCCTCACCGGCCTTTGGCCACCCTCTCCCGGAGGGAGAGGGTAATTGAATACCTTCTCCCACTGGGAGAAGGATAGGATGAGGGCGGTACGCCGCACAAGCAAGCCCGAAGATTGACACCGCCAGGGCGAAAAAGCACCCTTTCCGGACGGAAACTACTTCACAACGAGGTGATGACCGGTGCACAACAGCTCGTTCAACTATTGCAACCTCCCCCCCTGGGTCATAGCCTCGCGCCATTTCAACGACAACCCCCGGGAACTTTCCATCCAGGGGGTCAAGGAGGCCAACCGCTTCCTGTTCGAGAAGTTGGCCTCCATGCCCGCCCAAGAAGAACGGGCCCTGGTATTCAACGACTTCATGTCGGTGAAGTTCCAACTCCACAACTGGCAGGACCAAGCCACCGATACGGCCCGCAAGAGCATCAAGAACAGCTATCTGCGCTTCCTGCGCGGCTGGATGATGGATTCCAACTCGGTGGAGGGGGCGGTGCTCAAGCGCTGGGTGGAGAGCCGCATGGGGATCGTGCCCACGTTCCATCGCGTCCGGATCTCGGGCATCCACAGCGAGCCGTATTACGAATACTCCGTGGATGTGGTTAGGGGGAGCGCCCGCACCAACGCCATCCAGTCGCAACTGGACCTGCTCTACGAATACTGCCAGTTCGAGCTCCCCCGCAAGTATCCGGGCCGGACAACCATCCCGCTCTACCGCGGCACCTACGATGCCAGCGAACACGATATCCTGGAGCAGGTCGGCAAACGCGAACAGATCGTGCGGCTCAACAACTTGGTTTCCTTTACCTCGGACGAAGAGCGGGCCTGGGAATTCGGATCAACGGTATGGGAAGTGGCGGTGCCGCTCTGCAAGATCGTCTTCTACAACGACCTGCTTCCCGGCAGCATCATGAAGGGAGAAGGGGAGTACCTGATCATCGGGGGGGAGTATCGCGTGCGGCAGGTGCCGTGCACCGTGTAAGGCACCGACCCCCTACGACAAGGGCGGGGAAGCATGCACTGCCCCACCCCCATGCCGCGCCATGAGCGGCCTCATTTAATGTTGATGTGCTTTACGGACCGCTTTCCAGCGATTTTGGGTATCTTGATCTCCAGCACGCCATCGGTGAAGCCGGCGGTCACATGGTCCATGTCCAGACCTTCCGGCAACCGCAATGTCCTGCTGAATTTCCCGTAGGAACGCTCAAACTTCAGATAGTCCCTCCGGTCCACCTTTTCCTCGCTCTTTTTCTCGCCCGTGATCTCCAGGATGTTTTCCACCAGTTTCACGTTTATCTCATCCTTGTTCAGGCCGGGCAGGTCAGCCTTGACGATGAGCTTGCCTTCGTCTTCGAACACGTCCACTGCCGGGGACATGATGCCGCTCCCGAATTCGCCCAGCAGCCCCCGCCAGGGCGTTGTGCCGAATCCCGGCAGCGGCCGGCGGAAAAACTCGCCCATCATGTGTTCCATTTCATCCACAAGCGCCGGCAATCGTGTGCTTTCAAGCCATCCACGCGTTTCGGGCGTGCCCACGGTTGTGACCGGCACCGTACCCTTTTCACCCGTCTCCCGTACGGCCTTGAGATGTGTAGCGCCTCGCATGAGTCATACACCTCCTCTTTGTTTGTTCTAACGCTTACATTATAGCAAACGGAAAATGACAGTCAATATCGTTACCTGATATTAGCTTGAAGCCACGGGGCTTTTTGCGTACACTGGCTCCATGTGGTGTCCGCCTGCTCGACGGGACAGCGGCAGCGCATGGATGGTCGACACAGATTTCAGCCCAGGAGATGGTAACGAATGAGTATAGCCGAGAAGGTACGGGACATTGCCGCGGATGCCCGCCAAGCAGCGCTGGAGATGGCGCAACTCTCCACGGTTGCGAAGAACGCCATGCTGCTCGGGATGGCCGACGCCCTGGAGCGGGAGACCGCCCATCTGATGGCCGAGAACCGCAAGGACCTGGCGGCGGGAGAACAAAAGGGGCTCTCCGGCGCCATGCTGGACCGCCTGATGCTGGACGAAAAGCGCATCAGCGCCATCAGCGCCGCCCTGCGCGAGGTGGCGGCCCTGCCCGACCCGGTGGGCGAGGTCACCAAGATGTGGAAGCGCCCCAACGAGCTGATGGTGGGCAAGATGCGCATCCCCCTGGGGGTGATCGGCATCATCTACGAATCGCGCCCCAACGTGACCGCCGATGCGGCAGCCCTGTGCCTCAAGGCCGGCAATGCCGTGATCCTGCGGGGCGGCTCCGAGGCGATCCATTCCAACCTGGCCATCGCGGCGATCCTGCACGGGGTGATGAAGGAGATGGGCATCCCCACGGCGGCCCTGGCCCTGATCCCCTTTACCGAGCGCGAAGGGGTGCTGGAGATGCTCAAGCAGGAGGAGACCATCGACCTGATCATCCCGCGCGGCGGCGAGAGCCTGATCCGCTTCGTGGTGGAGAACTCGCGCATCCCGGTCATCAAGCATTACAAGGGGGTCTGCCATGTCTTCGTGGACGCAACGGCCGACTTCGACAAGGCGGAACGGATCATCGTCAATGCCAAGGTGCAGCGTCCCGGCGTCTGCAACTCCCTGGAGACGCTGCTGATCCATAAGGACGCGGCGGCCGCGTTCATCCCCCGCATCGCGGCCATCCTGGCCGGGCTCAAGGTAGAACTGCGGGGCGACGAGGAGTTTCGCACGTTTGCCCCCTCAGCCACACCGGCCACCGAGGAGGACTGGCAGGCCGAGTACCTGGACCTGATCCTGGCCTGCCGAGTGGTAGGGGACATGGACGCAGCCATTGCCCACATCAACCGCTACGGTTCCCTGCACACCGAAGCCATCGTCACCAGCGACTACTCCCGGGCCCAGCGCTTC
>DATBXI010000480.1:0-4711 GCA_036514355.1 Desulfuromonadaceae bacterium | reverse complement strand
GGGAAGGAAAAGCGCTCGGCGTAGAAGCGGCATCCCGTTGCGTGGGCCTCGCGCCAATCGCCGCAGAAGGCGGCCATGATCCGCTTGTCCGGGGCGAGCACGGTGTTGAGGATGAACGCCGGCTCCGCCATGGCGCACGCCTCCACCATGGCCTGGTGCACCGGGTTTCCCTCCAGGTTGCCGGTGACGGCCAGGGGGTTCTTGCCGCTCCCCGGCCGGGGGTTGAGCACGCTGAAATGGCTGGCCATGCAGGCCTGGCGGCTCGCGATGCCCGGCAGGAGGCTCTTTCTGCCGCCGCCGAATCCGGCGAAGTAGTGGAAGCCGATCACGCCGGTCAGGATCAGCCGGTCGGTCTCCACTGCCCGCCGGTTGACGCTGACCTCGATCCCGTTGGAGGTCCGGCCCACGTACGCCAGTTCGGCCGGATTGTCGCAGTCGTGGTCGGTGACGCGAATCCTGCCGAAGAGCGGGCCGACGATCCGCTCGTGCTCGTGGCTGGTCTGCTTGCGATGGATGCCCAGGGCGATGAGGATCTCGATGTCCCTGTCCGGGATACCCTGGCGATTGAGCCGGTCCACCAGGAGCGGCAGATAGACCTCGCTCCCGGTGTAGCGGGTGATGTCCGAGGTGACGATGACGACCCGTTCGCCCAGCCGAAAGCCGGCGATGGTCGCCTGGCAGGCGTCCAGTGCCCGGCCGACGATCTCCTCCGGAGATTCAACGGGTGGGGTAACAGCCGGTGCGATAACGCCGGCCAGACGGTCGGGAGGGAGGAGAAACGGAAAGGATGTTGAACCGTATTTGAGATCCATTGGGTATGAATGATTCAGGCAGGGGGGCAGACGACATACCGAAACACAGCATTACCACGGAGGACACGGAGGTTAACGGAGGGAATCTAAGGACGTCACATCGCCAACCTCATGCATCAAAGGTTTTTTCCTCTCTGTACCTCTGCGTCCTCTGTGGTGAAAGCTTTTGAAGCCACCATTTTGCTAGATCCAGGCATCCCCGCCGTCGTACTGGAACTCTTCCCCCCTGGTCCTGGGGGAAGTCCTGAATTTCGCTTCGCGGGCATAGCGCTTCATCTTTTCCGCCGCGCTCTCCTTCAGGCCGCACAGTTGCTCGCGCACTTCGTGGCCCGGCTTGGGGGTGAGCAGCAGGGCGGCCGCCCCGCCGATCACGGCGCCGGACAGAAAGGCGATGATTGCTGCGGCGGCGTTATCGTTGTTACATGACATGGCAGACTCCTTTTTATCCGTTGCGTGGGATGAAATCGATCCGGACAGGCTTTATTTCTAGCACAGCAGGCCGCTGGAATAAAAGCAAAATCTTCATCGCAGCACCCGCGTCAGATGCCGCCGGATCATCTCCTCGAAATCCGAATCCCGGCTGGCCGTATAGACCAGGGACGAACCGATCTCGGCCGCCAGGATGGCGCACTGATACTTCACCGGCAGGTTATGGATGCGCCGCCGGAAGGTCGGCGTCTCCCGCAGCATGGCCGGCAGGTGGCTGAGGATCGCCTGGCGGAAGGGGGGCTGCAGGCAGAGTTCCGGCCGGGCCGAGAAGAACTCGAACAGCCGGGTGTAGTAGCTGTTGATGTTCTGGCTGACCTGGTCGGATATCTCGGTGCAGAGCAGGCTGCCGCCTGATTCGCGCCGCCGCCGCAGGATCAGGCGCGCCTCGTCCGCGGCCCGTTTTTCCAGGATTGTCAGCACGTCCCGTACGTAGCGCTCCTTGTGCTCCAGGAACTCCCGCTCGGTCAGCAGCAGGTTGGCGATGATCTCGTAGGAGGAGGAGATCACGCCGCACTTGTTGGCCGAGGCGTCGCGCATGATCACCACCCCGCTCTTCTGGAGCTGCACCCGGGCCTCGGGGGTGATGAAGGAGTTGGCCCCCTCCACGATCACCCGAGCCGTGGGAATGCCCCCCTCGTCCAGGAACGTACGCCAGTTCTGGCCGTCGATGGTCTCGGGCCGGCCGCCGGCCGGGATGAACAGGTCGCTCGGGACCGTGAAGATCAGGCTGTTGTACGCGCGGTAGAAATCGTCGATGTCCAGCCACTCCTCCACCAGCTTCCCTGCCTGGCGGCTCACCCTGCGATGGCTCTCCTTGAGCCCCTCCATGCGCCGGCCGGTGCGGTAGATGATGAAGGCGCCCTCCCCCAGGAACGCGGGATCAAAGGCGTCCAGGTCGTTCGCCAGCACGATGCGCCCCAAAGCCTCGCGGTTGATGCCATTGGGATCGTACAGGGCCGCGGTGCCGTCCTGGATCAGGCGCACCTGCATCTGCGGGCAATGGGCCAGCATGATAGCCAGGGAGTTGCCGGCCACGTCGCCGTTGGGGCCACCGGTCATCTTGAGGCTGAACGGGTCGCGGCCGATGTCGATGCCGGCCGCCTCGGCCATGGTGATCTCGGCGAATTTCACCACCCCGGTGGAGGTGACGCCGTACTCCTTGTGGTTGATGCCGATCCGCTTGCTGGACATGATGCCGATCCCCAGCAAGTAGCCCCGCTTGGCCGACAGGCGGGCGATGGCCTCGATCATGCCGTCGTGCATGTTCTCGTCCGGCCCGATCTCGATCGGCTCGTCGTCGCCGTAGTAGTCCACCACCCGGGGGTCCCTGACCCGGCCGTTCTCCGTCACGAAGATATCCAGGAAGGCGTTGGCGATGCCGTACTGCAACTTGTAGAGCCGCCAGTTCTCCGCATTGCCCCCCGCCTGCCCCAGGTCCGAGGCATCCAGCACCAGGGTCAGCTTGGAGCCCCCCTCGTAGATGTCTTTGTTCTTGAAATGCTGGGTGTGGGCCAGGACGTACACCTCGCGGAACAGGGTGCTGGCGGCGGTGATGAAGTCGTCGGCGCTGCGGGCGATGACCGTGCGCCATCCCCCCCGGGCGATGTCGGAAAAGCCGATGTGGTAGCCGGTGCCGAAGCGACTGAAGAAGAAGGTCACCCGGAAGGGGAGCGTCTCGGGCAGATCGGCGGTGAACTCGCGCCCCAGTTCCCGCAGGTAGGCCGGATCGAGCCGCATGGCCAGCGCCTGTTTCTCGGCCACGAAGAAGTTGGTCTTGAGGGTATGGGTGATCAGCAGCAGGCAGCAGCGGTACACGGACCGCCTGATGTCGTCCAGCCAGCGGTGACCGGTGTTGTACCCCTCCACCGCCTCGCGGGTGTCGTGCAGCACGGTCTGGTACACGGCGTCACGGTCGATCAGTTCCGGGCCGAAGCGGACCCTGAACAGCCGGATCAGCAGTTGCGCCATCTCGGGATGGTCGTAAAAGGCCTTCTGCACATCCTCCAGCCCGAAGCGGTCCGGCTGGCTGTGGGCCAGGCTGGTGTGGCAGAAGGCGATGAAGGCGTTCACCAGGGCCGCGTCCTCCCCGGACATCAGCCCCTCGATGACGAAATCGCGGTAGACCGGGGACGCGGTGGCGATGATCTGGGTGGTGCAGAGCTCCCGCTTCAAGCGGTCGGCCAGGAGGCTGCCGGGGGCAAGATCCTCCCCCTTGCGGCTCTTGACGTAGAAGGCGCCCAGGAAATAGGGGTGTATGCCGTTGGAGATGGTCAGGCAGTAGGCCCGGCGGATGCCCACATCGAGCCGGTTGAACACCTCCATGACCTGGAGCAGGAACTCCTCCTGGGGCGGATTGCCCACGGCGAACAGCACCCGCGTCTCGGCCTGCCCCTCCCGCTCCACCTCGGCCACGTCCAGGAACAGGCCGCCGCTGGCGTTGCCCCGGTCGAACAGCCAGACCAGGTAGGCGATGCGGCCGGGGGGGGACATGCGGACATAGTTCTCGTTGTTCAACCAGAGGATCTTCAGCAGCCGGTCGAGCCGCTTCAGGTCGAATTCCGGGAAGGATACGCGCAGCTCGGCGCGGATCTTCCTCACCAGTGCCGCAGGGATATCCACCGGCTGGCTCAGGTCGATCTCGTGGTCCTGGCGGCGATCGAACTCGAAGCGCTGCACCTCCAGTTCCTCGCCCATGCCCGGCATGGGAGCATTGGAGTGGGAGAACATGGCATAGGAGATCTCCCGCTCCCCCACGCGGCGCAGGGTGTCGTAGAGCGAACCGGGCCGGTTGACGCAGGCCAGCACGAGCAGTTTCGCCCGATCTATCAGGATGACCCGCTGGTTGCGGCGCAGATTGGCCACTTCCCGCGCCAGCGCGACCAGGGCATCCTCCTCGTCGGCCATGGCCTGGAAGAAGAAGGGACTCATATGCTCCATGAGCCAAACGGCATTCTCCTCGGTGGCCTGGCGTTCGGCGCGGGCGGTGCGCCCGATGACGGCGTGCAGGTTCATGGTGTGCCTCCTGTGGGGGTGCAGCGAGTCGGCACTCAGGCCGTAACTGCTGCTACATTATACCGCTGACCGCCCGGCGGGCAACGTATTTTAGTATTACTAAAGTTTGCTTGACCCTGCCTCCCCGGCTTGCTATATTCGCGCACGCTGTTTTATTCCGGCGTATTCGACCAAAAGGACGGACCATGGCGCTGGAGCGTGGCTGCGTACAGGTGTATACCGGCAACGGCAAGGGGAAGACCACTGCATCCCTCGGCTTGGCCCTGCGTGCCGTGGGCCGGGGCCTCAGGGTATGCGTCTTCCAGTTCATCAAGGGGGGCGGCCCCTACGGCGAGCACCTCATCGCCGAGAAGCTGGCCCCGCTGCTCACCATCATCCAGAGCGGGCGGCCCGGCTGG
>DATBXI010000479.1:0-3019 GCA_036514355.1 Desulfuromonadaceae bacterium | reverse complement strand
GAGCACCTGGCCGACCGCCTGGAACTGGTCAAGGAGATCGCCGCCTGGCTCAAGCCGCGCCTGGACCGGGTGCTGATCTTCATCATCGTGCTGGGGATCACCCTGCCGACCATGCACCAGTCGTCCCTGGGGTCGCTGCTCCTCATCGCCTCCACCAAGCTGCACCCGCTCTGGTACACCGGCTTCCTGCCGCTGCTGTTCCTGATCAACTGCATGTACATCGGCTACTCCATCGCCATCCTGGAGTCGGTCATCTCCTGCCACGCCTTCAAGCGCCCCTTCGAGACCCGGGAACTGGCCGGCCTGGCCCGCATCATCCCCTGGCTCACGGTAATCTGGCTCTCGGTGGTGATCGGCGACCTGGCCTGGCGCGGCCAGATCGGCGCGGCCCTCTCCCTGGACTTCTATTCCCGCTTTTTCCTCCTGGAGCTCTGCCTGGTGGGGGGCGGCTCGCTCCTCCTGTTCAGCAAACGGCGGCGCCGCTCCATCCGCTGGCAGTTCGTCTCGGCCGCCCTGATTGTGCTGGGGGGCGGGCTGTACCGCTTCAACGTCTACCTGATCGGCTTCAACCCGGGCAAGGGGTGGCACTACTTCCCGGCCCTGGCCGAGCTGCTGATCACGGTGGGGATCGTGGCCTTCGAGATCCTGGGGTACCAGGTGCTGGTCAAGGTCCTGCCGGTCCTGCCGCGCCTGCACACCCGGGAGCAGCACGAGGCGGCGCAGGCGGCCGGGCATGATCAGGCGCATGGCGCATCGCTCGACGCAGCGGAGAAGGCCTAGCCGTGCGAGTTCCCCCCTTTGAAAAATGGGGGAAGGAAAAAACACAACCCTTTTACTGGAGGTAGCACATATGGCCCGCATCACCCTCGACCCCATCACCCGTATCGAAGGTCACCTCAGGATCGACGTCGAAGTCAACGGCGGCAGCGTCTCCAACGCCTGGTCGTCGGCCCAGATGTGGCGCGGCATCGAAACCATCCTCAAGGACCGCCCCCCCCAGGATGCCTGGATCTATGCCCAGCGCTTCTGCGGCGTCTGCACCACGGTGCACGCCATCTCCTCCATCCGCTCGGTGGAGAACGCCCTCAAGGTGGATGTGCCGCTCAATGCCCAGTACATCCGCAACATCATCATGGCCCAGCATTCGGTGCAGGACCACATCGTCCACTTCTACCACCTGTCGGCCCTGGACTGGGTGGACGTGGTCTCAGCCCTCAAGGCCGACCCCAAGCGGACCGCCCAGCTGGCCCAGTCCATCTCCGACTGGCCCGGCAACAGCGAGACCGAGTTCAAGGCCGTGCAGCAGAGGCTCAAGTCCTTCGTGGAGACCGGCCGGCTGGGGATCTTCTCCTCCGGCTACTGGGGCCATCCCGCCATGAAGCTGCCGCCCGAGGCCAACCTCATGGCCGTGGCCCACTACCTGAAGGCCCTGGACTACCAGCGCAAGGCGGCCCAGGCGGTGGCCATCCTGGGGGGGAAGAACCCCCACATCCAGAACCTGTGCGTGGGCGGGGTGGCCACGGCCGTCAACATGGAGAACCTGGCCACCCTGAACATGGAGCGTATCGCGGCCCTCAAGGCCCTGATGGAGGAGACCCGGGAGTTCGTCCAGAAGGTCTACTACCCGGACATGATCGCCATTGCCTCGGCCTACAAGGAGTGGTTCAAGCACGGCCGCGGCGTGGTCAACTACCTGGCTGTACCCGAGCTGCCCGAGGACACCCGGAACACCAAGTTCGCCCTGCCGGGCGCCGTGATCACCGACGCCAACATCAAGGGGGCCCGCATCCTCGCCACCCACCAGGACCTGGAGCTGATCGCCAACATCAAGGAGAACACGGCCCATGCCTGGTACGAGGGGAACACCACCCTCCATCCCTGGGACGGCGAGACCAAGCCCAAGTACGGGGAGTTCCAGGACAACGGCAAATACTCCTGGTGCAAGGCCCCCCGCCTGGCCGGCCGGGCGGTGCAGGTCGGGCCGCCGGCCCAGCTCTTCGCCGCCTATGCCGGGGGTAATCAGAAGGTCAGGAAGCTGGTGGACGACTCCTGCCGCAGGATCGGGGTGGGGGTGAACGACCTGCACTCCACCATGGGGCGTCTGGGGGCCCGCGCCATCCGGGCCCACCTGATGGCCGACTATAGCCTGGAATACCTGGATAAGCTGGTGGACAACGTGGCCAAGGGGGACAAGGCCTATGCCAACCCCACCGAGATCCCCAAGGGCGAGTTCAAGGGGGTCGGCTTCCACGAGGCGCCCCGCGGCACCCTCTCCCACTGGGTCGTGATCGAAAAACAGAAGATCAGGAATTACCAGGCCGTGGTCCCCTCCACCTGGAACGCCTCGCCCCGGGACGACAAGGGTGCCTTGGGCCCCTACGAGGCGTCCCTGGTGGGCAACCCGGTGGCCGACCCGGAGCGCCCCCTGGAGGTGCTGCGCACCATCCACTCCTTTGACCCCTGCATCGCCTGCGCGGTGCACACCATCGACCCCGAGGGGAAGGAGATCACCAACGTTAAGGTGATGTAGTCAAAAATAGAAAATCTGCCACGGAGGCACAGAGACACGGAGAAAGGCGGGAGAAAGATCATGAGTCCTGTAACGTGCGGCATGCCTTGCCCATCGTAACCCCTCCTGCCCTCCCCTTAATTTAAGAGGCGGGACGCTTCGGAGTGGCTGTAGTGGTGCTTCCGGCTGTGCGTTCCCCCTCTTAGGATAAGAAGGGGACAGGGGTAGTTACGATGCGGTGAGAACAGTTGCATGCGCTCTCGTTTTTCTCCGTGAACCTCTGTGTCTCCGTGCCTCTGTGGCAAAAAGGTTTATAAAATGAAAACACTGATATTCGGCGCCGGCAACCTGCTCCTCTCGGACGAGGGGTTCGGCGTCCATTTCGTCAAGTACCTGCAGGACAATTACCGCTTCCCCGAAGAGGTGGAGCTGTACGACGGCGGCACTCTGGGAATCATGGTTACCCACTGGCTGGAGGAGGCCGACCGGGTCTACCTGGTGGATGTGATC
>DATBXI010000478.1:0-5102 GCA_036514355.1 Desulfuromonadaceae bacterium | reverse complement strand
ACCATAGGGGGTTCCCATGGCACCATCGACCTGCCGTATGCGGCCAAAAGCCAGGTGAATGACGCTGCCGCCGAGGCGATCCGCATGATTGGGTTCGTGGGTCGTCATGATGACGCACATCCCCTGCTGCGGCAGAGAGGTGATCAGCGCGTCGAGCAGATGGGCGGTTTCGTGGTCCACGTTGGCGAGCGGCTCGTCCAGGAGCAGCACCTTGGGCCTGAGAGCCAGGGCACGCGCCATGGCCACCCTGCGGATTTCCCCGCCGGAAAGCTGCGCGGCGTTGCGCCGTTCAAAGCCCGAAAGGCTGGTTGCGGCCAGGGCCTTTTCCACCCGCTGCCGCTGTTCCGCTGCCGGTATGCCGCGCACGCCGAGGCCGTAGGCTACATTTTCGGCGACGCTGCCGGCAAAGAGATAGGGAAACTGCTGCATGAGGGTGACGTTGCGGCGCAGCCTGAAGAGTGAAGGGCTGCCCCACGGGACCGGCATGCCGTCGAAGAGGATCGTGCCCGATGTGGGAGGGGTCAGCAACGCCAGGATGTGGAGGAGCGTGCTCTTGCCCGCTCCGTTGGCGCCGCTGAGAATGTGGAGGCAATCGGAGCCTATGGCTAGGTCGGCGACGTCCAGCACCGTCCGGGTGCCGAAGGCCATTTTGAGATCTTGTATGCGGTAGATGTCGTCCACGGGTTACCTTTGCTGGAGCGTGTTGAGAAACAGGTTGATCACCAGAGCCACCGTCATCAGGATCAGGCCGAGGGCGAGTCCGAAGGCGAACTCCCCCTTGCTCGTTTCAAGGGCTATGGCCGTGGTCATGGTGCGGGTGTAGCCGCGGATGTTGCCGCCGAGCATCATGGCAACGCCCACCTCGGCAATGATCCGTCCGAAGCCGGCGATCAGGGCGGCGATGATGCCGAAACGCACCTGGCGCATCAGTTGCCAAATGCCCTGCAGCGGGCTTGCGCCCAGGGTCAGTGCCGTGGGAAGGATGCGCGGGTCCGCTCCCTGAATGACGCTGACGGTATAATTGGCCACAATCGGCGCTGCCAGGAGCGTCTGGCCGATAACCATCGCCGAGGGGGTAAAGAGCAGTCCCATGGGCCCCAGCGGCCCCTGGCGGCTCAGGAGCCCATACAGCAGTAATCCCACCACCACGGTCGGCATGGCCATCAGCGTATTCAGCAGGGTGATGATGGCCCGTTTCAGGGGAAAGTCATGCAGCCCCACCCCCACCCCCACCGGAATCCCGATCAGGGCCGCAAGGACGATGGCGCAGCCGGAAACCGCCAGTGAGGTCACGACCGTGGCAAAGACCTCCGGGTCGAGCGCAACGATCAGCCCGAGCGAGGTGCGCAGGGATTCGGCGATAAACCCCATTTACCGTCCCTTCTTGTCGTAGATGAAGAACACCGGGGTGCCGTGGGCGCGGAAGGCGGCGATGATCCCCTGTCCTTCGGGGCCGGTGATATAGTCGATGAATTTCATGGCCAGGTCCGACTTCACATGGGGAAAGCGTTTGGGATTGACGGCAATGACGCCGTAGGGGTTGAACAGCCCTTTTTCCCCTTCGAACACGATGGTGAGGTCGGTCTTGGCGGAACGATAGGCATTGTAGGTGCCACGGTCGGCCAGGGTGTAGGCCCGCCGTTCGGTGGCCATGGTAATGACCTCGCCCATGCCCTGTCCCGACTCCACGTACCACGGCCCGGACGGCTTCAGGCCCGCCGCCTTCCACAGTTCCTTCTCCTTCTGGTGGGTGCCGGACTCGTCGCCGCGGGAAATGAAGGGGGAACGGCCAGTGGCAATGCGCTTGAAGGCGTCGGCGGCGCTCCGGGCGTTCCGGACCCCGGCCGGATCGTTGGCAGGGCCGATGATGATGAAGTCGTTGTACATGACATCGCGGCGGTTGATCCCGAACCCGGCGCTCATAAAGGCATCTTCCAGCGCCCGGGCATGCACCAGGACCACATCCACATCGCCGGTCTCGCCCAGTTTCAGGGCCTTGCCGGTACCCACCGAGATCACATCGACGGTGCAGCCGTATTTTTTCTCGAACGGCGGCAGGAGAACCTTCAACAGTCCCGAGTTTTCCGTGGAGGTGGTGGTGGACATGCGCAGGCGCTCGCCGGCCGCGGCAGCGCCGCACATGGTCAGGACAAGGCTAAGGGCAACCCCGATTCTCACGAATGGTTTCATCGTTTTCTCCGGACAAATGATGTGATGCAACCTGATAACAAACGGCCCCGTGGCGTGTGCGGGCCTGACGAAAAAAAGGGTCCTCTCCGTTTGGAAAGGACCCTTTGAGCACGATGCAACCATGCCGTGCGAGAGTCTCCTTTCCAAAAGGGAGGCAGTGCCGTTTCCAGCAGTGCCCATAGACCGGCCGCCACGGGATGGCCCGGCAGGCGGAGCGGTTCGGAGCGCAGGAGCATAGTAGCTGACCGGAATATCCGAGTCAATGTGTATGAAGCGGCCCTGCGTCAGGCGCCGTGGGCGGCCGCCGGAGATGCCGGATGCCTGCTATCAGCGGGCCGCTTCGCCGGTGGTCGTACGACTGTCACCATGCCCCTCGATGCGGCGGAACCGGTCGGGGATGGTGTAGTCGGTGGCTTCGGGATGGTGCTCGAAGATCGGGAAATACTTGGCGATCAGCACGAAGAACAGGATGTGGGCCGCGATGATGCCCATGGTCACCAGGGATTCGATCAATGAGGGGACGTAAAGCTGCTGGTTCGCCTGCTCCATGCCGAACATGGATACATTGAAGCGGTTCATGATCAGCCCGAACATCACCAGGCTGGCGGCCCGCAGTTGCAGTTTCTTGTCGGTGCGGATCCGCTTGGTCAGGAACATGCAGAACGGCACAAACACGCCGATGATGATTTCGGCCAGGAACAGGGCCAGCAGCACCGGCCGGTCGAAGAGCGGTCCGTGGGACAGGAAGGCCAGGGCATAGGCCTTGACCGCCATATAGACCCCCATGACCCAGGGGATGATCCTGGTCAGGGTGGCGAGCAGCTCCGATTCGTCCGGCTGCCCCATGTACTTGTGCACCAGGCTGGCCTCGAAAATGACGATGGAGAGGCCGGTGAAGATGGCGGAGAGCCAGAACTGGAGCGGCAGCAGCGGGTTGTACCAGAGGTTGTGCAGCTTGTCCACGGCAATCAGGAAGAAGGTGCCCAGGGTTGACTGGTGCAGGGTGGAGATCATGGCCGCCAGGATGGCAAAGGGGAGCTCCAGGGTGCGCAGGAGACGCAGCGGCAGGTGCCAGCCGAACCGTTCCGCCACCGGGTGCAGGAACTCCAGGGCCAGGACCGTAGTGTAGGCCATGACGCACATGGAGACCTCGAACATGGGGGAGTGGATGTTCCAGTAGCGGAGCACGTTGATCCCCCGCTGGGGCTGCCCCAGGTCCAGCAGCAGGCCGACGCAGACCAGCGAGTACCCCAGGAAGCCGGTCACGATGGCTGGCCTGACCAGCGGTTCCAGCTTTTTGATGTGGAAGACGTGGGCCACGATGCCGATGGTGAAGGCACCGGCTGCCAACGGCACCGCAGTGACCACGTCGAAGGAGATCCAGAGCCCCCAGGGATAGGTGTCGTTCAGGTTGGTGGTGACCCCCAGGCCGAAGATGAAGCGGACCAGGGAGGCCAGGGCGCCGGTAGCGGTGAGGATCATCATCAGCTTGATGAAGCGGTGATACCCCTTGATTTCGTTCATTATCAGCTTTGCAGCTGTCATAGTTCCTCCAACTGACTTAAATTACGATGCGTTACTGCCAAACCACAAAAACCGGACGTCAAAGGCAATGGAACGCGGATCAAATCGGATTCTGGCGGATTTTACACGGATCAAGTCACAACAGTCTGATTGTTTAAAATCCGCGCAAATCCGCCGCATCCGCGTCATCCGCGTTCTATTGCTGTTCCGGTTCGGATTGGTTTTGCTCTGCTTCCTCTTCGCGACGTATTCTGTCTTTCCTGTGTTGAAACCAGGAGACCAGGGAGAGCGTTCCGCCGACCCCCAGGAACACGCCCGGCACCAGGCGCAGCGCCTGCCAGGTATAGGAGGGGAGGGGGCGCTTGGTAACCGGCTTGAAGCCCAGCTCGTCCAGGGGCTGGTGCGTCAGGTAGAGGACGCTGGTGCCGCCAGCCTCCTCCTTGCCGTAGATCGCCTGATAATAGCGGTCAGGCCGGTTTTTGAGGCGCCGTTCGGCCTCCTTCAGCATGTCGGCCCGGCTGCCGTAGGTGATGGCCGTCGGGCAGGCGGTGGCGCAGGCAGGGTGCAGCCCTTCCCTGATCCGGCTGTAACAGCCGGTGCACTTGGTTGTATCGATCAGGAATGACCGGGTTTTGTCAAAGTCTATGGGTGCGCTGCTCATGCCGTGCTGCCCCCTTTCTCGATGTTGCAGAGAAATGCCTTGAACTCGGGGATGCTGGTGTTGGCGCATCCTACGGTTGGGGTGAGGATGTTGGCGCTGTCGCCCGTGACCAGTCCGGCGTAGCCGAAGTGCCACGGCATGCCGACCTGCTCAACCATTCTGCCACCCACGTTGAAAGGCTTGAGGCGCGCGGTGACCAGGGCCACCGCCTCGATGGAGCCGCGCTTGGTGTGCACCCTGACCTTGTCCCCCTTCCTGATCCCTTTCTGCTTGGCCAGGGACTCGCTGATCTCCACGAACATGTCGGGCACCAGCTCGGTCAGCCAGGGGAGATTGCGGGTCATGGCCCCGGCCTGCCAATGCTCGGTCATGCGGTAGGTGGTGCCGATGAACGGGAACTGGCCCAGGTCGCTGGAGACGTCCTTGGGAACGGCCACGGCCGGGTTGTTCTGCACCTTGGAGAGCAGGTTGCGGGTCGGGCTCTCCATGGGCTCGTAATGCTCGGGGAACGGACCATCCTTCAGGTCCAGGGCGTAGAGGCGGGCATGCCCCTCCGCTAGCATGATGAACGGATACTTGCCCTCCTTGTCATCCTTCATGGGGGGCCAGGGACCGTCCGGCACGTCACCTTTCCATTTCTTCTCAGCGGCGTCCCAGGCAATGACCGGACGCTTGGCGTTGTACGGCTCGCCGGCCGGGTTTACCGAGGCGCGGTTGTAGATGATGC
>DATBXI010000477.1:0-3268 GCA_036514355.1 Desulfuromonadaceae bacterium | reverse complement strand
GGACCGCAGGAATCCCGGCTGATCGACATCGCCCTGCTGCCGGAGTTCCGGCAGCGAGGCATCGCCGGCAGCCTCATCCGGGCGCTCCTGCTGGAGTCGGAGGCGCACGGCCTGCCGGTCAGTCTTCACGTGGAGAAGAACAACCCGATCCTCGATTACTACCGGCGGCTCGGCTTTCGGATTGAAGCGGACAGGGAGGTCTACTACTTCATGGTCAGGCCGGCGACCGGAAATGGGCCGCCTGTCTGACACGACAACTATCGCACAACAGGAGGAGATGTATGGCTGGCTTTAGGAAAGAGGATTTCGAACCGCATATTGCAACGACCTTTGAGGTGATGCTGACCGGGATGGAACCGGTACCGGTGCAACTGGTGGAGGTCAAGGACACCAGTTCCGCCGACCTGACGGGATTTTCGCTCATGTTCAAGGGGGGCACGGATGCCGTATTCCGTCACGACACCCACACCGTACGTCACTCTGTCATGGGAGAACTGGAACTATTCCTTGGTCCGGTCCATACCGGGAAAACGGATGCGGTCTATTATCAGGCGATCTTCAGCGCGCCACGGGAGGTGTGACTATCAGAAAAAGGGAGGGAGCAGCACGCCGCATCGGCTGTGAAAGGCGGTTGTCCGGGCGTCCGGCGCCGGGATGGCCGAGAAGTTTGATCTTCCCACAGACAGGAGGAAAACGATGAGTGATCAGTTTATAGGAGAAATCAGGATGTTCGGGGGAATCTACGAGCCGCAGGACTGGGCTTTCTGCGATGGAAGGACGTTGCGGATCCAGGATTATGCGCCGCTTTACTCTCTGATCGGCATAACCTATGGCGGTGACGGCGTGCAGAACTTCAAGTTGCCCGACCTCAGGGGCCGCGTGCCGATTCACCAGGGACAGGGGCCGAATCTGACCAACAGGCCCATCGGGAGCTTGTTCGGTGAGGAAGGGGTTACGCTGCAAGCCTCGAATATTCCGGCTCACACCCACGTCATCAGCGCAGGCGGTGACGCCACCACCGCAGCCCCAGCCAACAACTACCCGGGTAACAGTGTCGGTTTCAACCTCTATTCTCCGGCGGCCACACCCGACAGCACTATGAACGCGGCCGCAGTTGCGCCCTACGGCGCCATCAACGCAGTGCCCCACTCCAACCTCATGCCAACCTCGTGCGTGAACTTTATCATCGCCCTGAACGGCTTATATCCCCAGAGGCCCTGAACGAAAGGAGAGCACCCATGGCGGAACCATTTATCGGTGAAATACGGCTGTTCGGCTTCAATTTTGCTCCGCAGTACTGGGCAACCTGCGACGGCCAGCTTTTGAACATAAGCCAGAACCAGGCGTTATTCGCCCTGCTCGGCACGACCTATGGCGGCAACGGCACGACAAACTTCAACCTCCCCGATCTCAGGGGAAGGACGATGCTGCATCGCAGCACCACCGATCCCATGTACCTGGAAGGCAAGGGGGGAGGCACCGAAACCGTCACCCTTACGGCCACCTCCCAATTGCCGGCCCACACCCATCAGCTGAACGCCAACTCCGCACCCGGCGGCGCCAATGTGCCCTCAAACAACGTACCGGCTGCTGTGGCGACTGCCAACCAATTCGCCTATGCAACCGCCAAGGCGTCGCCGGCCACTGTCCTGCCTTCCCTCACATCCACCGGCGGCGCTGCACACAGCAACACGCAGCCCTCGCTGACCGTCAACTACTGCATCGCCTTGAGCGGAATCTTTCCATCCAGAGGCTGATGAAAAGGAGAATCGGATATGGATCCATTTATCGGAGAAATACGAGCCCTTGCTTTCACCTTTGCTCCCATGAACTGGGCAACCTGCGACGGGCAACTGATGCCAATTCAGCAAGCTCAGGCGCTGTTCAGCATCCTCGGCACAATCTATGGTGGCAACGGCACCACCAACTTCGGCCTGCCGAATCTGCAAGGGCGCGCGCCCATGGACTTCGGTGCCGGACCAGGCCTGGCCCCCCGTTTCTTGGGCGAGCTGGAGGGCGCGGCCAGCGTACCGCTGCAGGCGAACAATATCCCGTCCCACACCCATTCGTTGAACGTGGTGTCGAATAGCAACGCGGACCAGAAGCCGATTGCCGGACATTACCTGTCCAAAGGGGGCGTGCCTGGCTCCAGGGGAGCATTCACTCCCACGCCTACCTACCAGCTGCAGGCTTCGGCGGGCACCCACCTGGCCGCCGATGCGGTGCAGCCGGCGGGGACGGCCACGGGGGCGATACCCCATGACAACATGCAGCCCTATCTGCCGGTACTGCTCTGTATCGCGCTGTACGGCATATACCCTACACGGTCGTAGATACCGAACATACAACATGGTAATTCGAAACACCGGGGAGAGGGCGTGCCGTTCTCTCCCCGGAATGAAGCTATGTCAATAACCGCTGTTAATTTCATGAAAATCGACTTTTCCTATGCATCGCAGCTAGACCGCGGCGCATGTGACCCATACAGAGGCCCATTTTGATCGCATACGGATCAACCATACCCGGAGGCGCGCCATGACTGCCCTGAAAAAAAATATTACCGCCATCACCGCCCTTGCCGCGATCATGTTGTCACTCCTTGTCCTACCCACCGTTGCTTCTGCCAGCGTGACCTACGACTTGACAACGTTTGCTGGAGTCAACAGTGACGGTACGTCAAGCGTAACGGATGGTCACTTTACGTTTACCGGTACGAACAGTGCGGGCATCAACACAATCAATGTTGATAACTATGGAATTGCTCTGGACTTGAATTCTGCCTCCGGCGACGGCTCACATGGAACCATCAATATTACCCCTGCGGCCGGCGGCACAGTTTTTACCATAAGCTCGTTGACAGTAGCCGTTTATAGATGCTCGGGGACAGGATGCACGCCCAATGACTACCAATATACATTTGCGGTGAAGGACGGTGCTTCCAATGTACTGGCAACTTACACGGTTACGGACACAAACAACGACGGACAGGGTACAATAGATCCAGGTGGCTTTAACGATGTTTTTAATGTCAAGACCTTAACCTTTGCCCCTGCCATAGTCAGCGCAGTTCATGTCGACATTACGGGGGTATCTGGTCATGACGGTGGTTATCTCGGAGCCGAAACCTTGGTGACAGGATTCGTTGTGGCGAATTATCCCGCGGCCCCATCTGCTCCTACGGTCACCAATATCAGCCCGGCTAGCGGCCCGACCGCCGGCGGCACCGGTGTGACCATCACCGGCACCAACTTCATCAGCGGCGAGACAA
>DATBXI010000476.1:0-3122 GCA_036514355.1 Desulfuromonadaceae bacterium | reverse complement strand
AACACTGTTACCCTCTCCCAGCGGGAGAGGGTGGCCAACGGCCGGGTGAGGGGCCTCATTCCTCAGTCACTTCGCGCCTTGTATCTGGAGCCTTTTGCTGTGTCGTTGGGAAGCATATCCTATGATCCGCCTGAGCGATGTCCATAAATCATTCGGCGCCCAGAGCGTGCTCAACGGCCTGAACCTGGAGATCCCCGCCGGAAAGATCACCGCCGTCATCGGTCCCAGCGGTGAGGGGAAGAGCGTGCTGCTCAAGCACATGATCGGCCTACTGAAACCGGACAGCGGTGAAATCGAGGTGGACGGGGAGAGCATCATCAACCTCCGCCGCTCCCGGTTGAACCACATCCGCGAAAAATTCGGCATGCTGTTCCAGAACGCGGCCCTGTTCGACTCTATGACCGTCTACGAGAACGTGGCTTTCCCGCTCCGGGAAAAGACCAGCCTTTCCCGGGACGAGATCGAGGATCGGGTGCGCTCGGCCCTGGAACATGTGGGGCTGAAGAACGTGAACGGCAAGTATCCGGACGAGATCTCCGGCGGCATGAAGAAGCGGGTCGGACTTGCGCGGGCGCTCCTGCTCAACCCCAAGATCATCCTGTTCGACGAGCCGACGACCGGCCTCGACCCGATCATCAGGCGGGCCATCCATCAGCTCATCAAGGATACCCACGAAAAATTCGGCTTCACCGCGGTGATCGTCTCCCACGAGATACCCGAAATCTTCGATATCGCCCAGAACGTTGCCATGCTGTTCCAGGGACGTATTCTCCAGGTCGGGACATCGGACGAGATTCGCAACTCAACGCACCCGGCGGTGCGGCAGTTCATCAACGGGAGCCTGGACGGCCCGATACAACTTGTTTAGTTTTTTTCGACGCAGCATGATATCCGGTTTTTTTGAGGTATAGTATGAATCTGGCAAAACTGCAAATGGTGGTGGGCATCTTCATGCTCGTGGGCATCCTCTGCCTGGGCTACATTTCCATCAAGCTCGGCAAGATGGAGTTGATGGGGGGAGATTACTTCACGGTGTCGGCCCGGTTTGATTCGGTGTCGGGCCTGAAGCCGTCGGCCCGGGTCGAGATCGCCGGTGTGGAGGTGGGGAAGGTGGAGCGCATCATGCTCGACCCTAAGAGCGGCGATCAGGCGGTGGTCAGCATGAAGATCAGGAGCGGCGTCAAGATCGCCGACGACGTGATCGCCTCCGTGCGCACCAGCGGCATCATTGGTGACAAATTCATCATGCTGAAGCCGGGGGGCTCTGACCATTACCTCAAGAATAACGATTCCATCAGGGAAACGGAATCAGCCATCGATATCGAGGAGTTGATCAGCAAGTTCATCCACGGAAAGGTATGATCTCAGGAGCACGCCATGAAGACATCGCTTTTCGCCACGCTTCTTGCCGCAGCGCTATTGACGTCACTCTCCGGCGCGTATGCTGCGAACGACGCCCCCTCCGCCAGCCTGGTCCTGAGCCTGGACGACTGCATCCGCATCGCGCTGAAATCAGCACCGGAGCTGGGAGAGGCCCAGGCGGACATCGAGCTGACCACCAGTAAACTGGACGAAGCCAAGTCCCACCGTTTTCCCCAGCTGGAGATGACGACGTTGCTGGGTCCGGTGCCCCAGGCGCATGCCCAGGACCTCTTTGCCGTTGACCATTACATCATCCGGTTCAACACGCTCACCTGGTTCACCAGCGCCGACGCCACGCTCATCCAGCCGCTGTACACCTTCGGCAAGATCGCAGAAAACATGAAGGCCGCCACCCACGGGATAGAGGTTGACCGCTCGCGCAAGGAGCAGCGGGCCAACGAGATCGCCCTCAAGGTGCGGGAATACTACTACGGCCTGATGCTGGCACGCGACTCAAAGGAGCTGATCCTGGAGGTGCAGGACGACCTGGACAAGGCGCGTACCACGGCCCAGAAGCTGCTGGACCAGGGGTCGGCAAGTGTGGACGAAACAGACATCTACAAGCTGGATGCCTTCTCCGGCGAAGTGGCGAAATACCTGGAAGAGGCCCAGAAGGGGGAGAACCTGGCCCTGGCGGCCATCAGGGCGCGCCTTGGCCTGCCCGGCAACGCCGCGATCGAGATCAGCAGCGAACAGCCGGCCATGGACGGGGAGGTGGTGCCCGACTATGACACCTTTCTGGAACGAGCCCGAGGACGGCGTCCCGAATTCAGGCAGATCGCCGAGGGACTCAAGGCCCGCTCCGCCCTGGTCGAGGCTGCCAAGGCCAACTATTACCCCGACATCTTCCTGGGCGGCTTGGTCTCCTGGGCCTACGCCGAGGACCGGGACCGCATCAACAACCCCTACATCACCGACCCGTTCAAACACGCGTACGGCGGGATAGCCCTGGGGGCACGCTGGAAGCTGGACTTCGGCATTACCGGCTCCAAGGTGGCCGGCGAGCAGGCCCAGTACAACCGCCTGCTCAGCACCAAGGAGTTTGCCGACACCAACATCCCCCTGCAGATCAGGAAGCATTACCTGGAGTTGGAGGAGGCCCAGAAGAGCGTCGCCGACACCCGGAAGGCCTATACCAACGCAAAAAAATGGGCCGTGGCGGCATTGGCCAATTTCGACTTCGGCATCGGGCCGGCCAAGGAAATCTTCGATGCGCTCCAGGCCTATGCCCGCATGCGGGCAGCCTATTTCCAGTCCATCTACAACTATCGCATGGCCAAGGCAAACCTGGCCTATGCCAGTGGTGAACCACCGCTGGCGCATGGTAAATAAATCAGGAGGACACATGGTAAAACGTATCGCCCTCATGGCGCTGGCCGGCTTATTCCTGGCGTCGCACGCCTTTGCCACCCCCACCGACGACGTGAAGAAGACCGTGGACGAGGTGGTGCGCATCGTTGCCGACAAGGAGATTAAAAAGCATGAGCAGCACCGTCGCCAAGCACTCAAGAAAGCAATAAGCGGCATCTTCGACTACGGCGAGATGGCTAAACGCTCCCTCGGCAGACACTGGAACCAGCGTACCCCGGCAGAAAGAAAGCAGTTCACCGACCTGTTCGCCACCCTCCTGGAAAACTCCTATGCCAGTAAGATAGAGTCGTACAACAACGAAAAGATCGTTTACATCAAGGAGGCCGTGG
>DATBXI010000475.1:0-2095 GCA_036514355.1 Desulfuromonadaceae bacterium | reverse complement strand
CACGAAGGCCAGGTTGTGCACCAAGTGGGGGGCGTTGCGGATCAGGAGACCACGCTCGTGCAGCGCCTCCAGCACCAGCGCCAGGTTCCCCTGTTGCAGGTAGCGCACCCCGCCGTGGATCAGTTTCGTGCTCCGGCTGGAGGTCCCGACACTGAAGTCCCCCCGTTCCAGCAGCAGGGTACGATAACCGCGGCCGGCCGCCTCTACCGCCGTACCCAGCCCGGTCGCGCCGCCGCCGATGACGATCATGTCCCACACCCGCTGGGCGTCGTCGAGCTGCTGCAGCAGTGTCTCACGGTTCATGGTCGCCCTCTCCCGGTTCCTCCCACCCCTTTGCCCGCTCCAGGGCCCGCTCCCAGCCGCGGCGCAGGGCGGCGTACCGCTGGTGCTCCGCCACGGGGATGAAGCTCCGCTCCAGTTGCCAATGGGCCGCCAACTCCTCCCGGTCCCGCCAGTAGCCGACCGCCAGCCCAGCCAGGAACGCCGCCCCCAGGGCGGTGGTCTCGCTGATCCGGGACCGGAGCACCGGCACCCCCAGCAAGTCGGCCTGGAACTGCATCAGGAGGTTGTTGGCCGTGGCGCCGCCATCGACCCGCAGCTCCGGCAGCGTGATCCCCGCATCGTCTTCCATGGCCCGCAGCAGGTCGGCCACCTGGAAGGCGATGCTCTCCAGGGTTGCCCGCGCGATGTGCGCGGCAGTGGTGCCCCGCGTGATGCCCACGAGGGCGCCGCGCGCGTACGGGTCCCAGTGGGGCGCCCCCAGCCCGGCAAAGGCCGGAACCAGGTAGACGCCGCCGCTGTCGGGCACCGAGGCCGCCAACCCTTCCACCTCCGCGGACGAGCCGATGATCCCCAGCCCGTCGCGCAGCCACTGTATGGCCGCGCCTGCCACGAAGACGCTCCCCTCCAGGGCGTACTCGGTCCGGTCGTTGATGCGCCAGGCCACGGTGGTCAGCAGCCGGTTGGCCGAGGCCGCCGGCCGCTCCCCGGTATGCATCAGCATGAAACAGCCGGTGCCGTACGTGTTCTTGACCATGCCCGGCCGGGTGCATCCCTGGCCGAACAGGGCAGCCTGCTGGTCCCCGGCCATGCCCGCAATGGGGATCGGCCGGTCGAACAGGCCGGGGGCGGTCGCCCCGTAGACCGTGCTGGAGGCGACAACCTCCGGGAGCATGGCAGCGGGGATCCCCAACAGCTCCAGGAACTCCCCGTCCCAGGCACCGGTGTGGATATTGAGCAGGAGCGTCCGGGAGGCATTGCCCATGTCGGTGAGGTGCCGCCGGCCGGCGGTCAGGTTCCAGAGGAGCCAGCACTCCACTGTTCCGAAGCAGAGCTCTCCCCGCTCGGCCCGCTCGCGGGCATGGGGCACGTTGTCGAGGATCCAGGCCAGCTTGGTGCCCGAAAAATAGGGGTCGAGCAGCAGGCCGGTCCGTTCCCGGAACAGCTGCTCCCGGCCGTCGGCCTTCAGGCGCTCGCAGGCGGCGGCGGTGCGCCGGTCCTGCCAGACGATGGCGTTATGGATGGGCCGGCCGGTCCGGCGCTCCCAGACCAGGGTGGTTTCGCGCTGGTTGGTGATGCCGATGGCGGCGATATCGGCTGCGGTGAGCCCTGCCCGCGCCACTGCCTCGCGGGCCACCGCAAGCTGGGAGTCCCAGATCTCAAGGCCGTCCTGCTCCACCCAGCCGGGGCGGGGAAATATCTGGCGGTACTCCCGCTGGGCCGCCCCCCGGATCGTGGCGTCGTGGTCGAAGACAATGGCGCGGGAACTGGTGGTCCCCTGGTCCAGCGCAAGGATGTACTTCATACGCAGCGCCTCCCCATTCATCGCGGTTTACGGCTGAACCCGCGACAGCATCTGCCACAGGGTTCACAGAGTGCACAGAGTGATTATTCGGCATTGTAATCAAGAAGGCACTTATTTTGACACGGTCTTGCCCTTCACCCTATCCCACCATGGCGGAGAGGGTTTTCTCCCCTCGCCCCTTGTGGGAGAGGGGTGGGGGTGAGGGGAAAAGTGTCGTCTTGAATACGGCAAAATGATGTTATCGGTTATACAACCGCTCCCGCAGCCATCCCGGACGATTGGTCATGATGG
>DATBXI010000474.1:0-3618 GCA_036514355.1 Desulfuromonadaceae bacterium | reverse complement strand
CATGCGGGGCGCCGGCACGATCTTCTGGTAGTTGCGTTTCGCCATAAAACCGGTGGTCAGGTAGTTGAACAGTTCCGTCACGTCCTGGCCGATAGCCTCGTCGCAGGTCAGCATCCCCACGTCGCTGTAGATGCGGGCCGTTCCGGCGTGATAGTTGCCGGTGCCGATGTGCACGTAGCGTCTGAGGCCGTTGTAATCCTGGCGCACCACCAGGATCACCTTGCAGTGGGTCTTGAGCCCCACCACGCCGTAGGTGACATGGATGCCGGCCTCCTCCATCCGCTCCGCAAGCTGGATGTTGGCCGCCTCGTCGAAGCGCGCCTTGAGCTCCACCACCACTGCCACCTGCTTGCCGTTCTGGGCCGCCAGGATGAGCGCATCGATGATCCGGCTCTGGGTGCCGGTGCGGTACAGGGTCATCTTGATGCCGCGCACCTTGGTGTCGGTGGCCGCCTCCTTGAGGAACCGCTCCACCGAGGTGGAAAAGGACTCGTAGGGGTGCTGGAGCAGTATAGCCCCTGCATCGCGGATGATGTGGAAGATGTTGCGCTGGGTCTGCAACAGGGGATGGTCGATGGGGTAATGGGGCGGATCGTGCAGCCGGGGATGATCCAGGCCCACCAGTTCGAACAGGTCGCGCATGGCCAGCATGCCGGGAAACTCGAACACGTCGTTCTCTTCGTCCAATTCCAGCTCGGCCGCCAGCCGGCCGCGATGCACCGGGTCCATGCCGCTGCCTATCTCCAGGCGGACGATGGGGGCGAACTTGCGTTCCTTCAGTTCCGACTCGATCATGGCCATCAGGTCGTCGGCCTGCTCCTCGTCCTTCTCGGTGTTGGCGTTGCGCGTGACCCGGAAGATCTCGCAGGCCACCACCTCCATGCCCGGAAAGAGCATGTCCAGGTTGTGCATCATCAGCTCTTCCAGGGGAATGAAGCTGTCGCCCTTGCCCACCCGGATGAAGCGGGGGGTTCCCAACCCCACCGGCACCTTGACCCTGGCCAGGGACACTTCACGGGCCCGGGGATAGCGCAGGGTCACCAGGAGATTGAGGGACAGGTTGGAGATGAACGGAAAGGGGTGGGCCGGATCGATGGACTGGGGGGTCAGGAGCGGGAAAATATTGGTGTAGTAGTGTTCACGGAGCTGTTTCCGCTCTTTCGGGGTAAGCGTGGCATAGCGCTCGATCACGATCCCCTTCTGCTCCAGGAGCTTGATGACTTCGTGCAGGGCCTGCCGCTTGCGGTTGTTGATGTCCCTGATGACGGTGTGGCATTCCGCCACCTGCTGGCGGGCCGTGCGGCCGTCCAGGGTCAATTCCCGCATGCCGGCGCCGATCTGCTGCTTGAGGCCGCCGATGCGCTTCATGAAGAATTCGTCCAGGTTGGCGCTGACAATGGCGATGAACTTCAGGCGCTCCAGCAGCGGGGTGCGCTCGTCCTCGGCCTCGTGCAGCACGCGGCGGTTGAACTCCAGCCAGGTCAGCTCCCGGTTGAGGTACCACTGGCTGTCGGTCAGGTCGAATGCCTGAATACTGGGCTCCGGTGGTTCAACTGTTTTTGCTGCCTTCGACTTCGGCGTTTTCTTTGTCCCCTTGGACGCTATAGGTGCTGGATTGGGATCTGGCACAGGCGCTGTCTTTTCCTTATCGCTCGAATGAGATTTGCTCGCGGAAGCGGTATCCATTAGCAGCTCCATGCAGGGGAAATAGGTGGCTGGCGCAGTATTACATATGTTTTCCCATTACCGCAACAGGTTTGCAAGGTGTTTGCCTCGGCATGGCCGGATGTGCTACAAATGCACATCATGAAACGACTCAACCCTCCGCAGCAACAGGCGGTCAACCATACCGACGGCGCCCTGCTGATCCTTGCCGGCGCCGGCTCCGGCAAGACCCAGGTCATCACCACCCGCATCGTACATCTGCTGAAAGACAAGCGCGTACCCGCCGCCAACATCCTGGCCGTGACATTCACCAACAAGGCGGCCCGGGAGATGCGGGAGCGGGTCGGCGCCATGGCCGGTTCCATGGCCGACGGAATGGTCATCTCCACCTTTCACTCTCTGGGGGTGCGCATCCTGCGGCGCGACATCCGCGCCCTGGGGTTCAAGCCCAACTTCTCCATCTACTCCACCTCCGACCAGGCGGGCGTGCTGCGCCAAGCCATGCGCGAACGGGACATCGACCCCAAACAGTACGACCCCGACGCGATCCTGTGGCGCATCTCCGGCCTCAAGAACCGCCTGGTGGCGCCGGCGGAGTTCAAGCCAACCACCGAGGATCGCCTGGAACTGGCCACGGCCGCGGTCTACCCCCGCTACCAGGAACTGCTCAAGGGGTTCAACGCCATCGACTTCGACGACATCATCATGCTCTCGGTCCGGCTGCTCCAGTCCAACAAGGCGATCCTCGACCACTGGCAGGAGCGGTTCCGCTACATCATGGTGGACGAATACCAGGACACCAACGCCTCCCAGTACCTGCTGATCTCGCTGCTGGCCAAACGGCACGGCAACCTCTGCGTGGTGGGTGACGACGACCAGTCCATCTACGGCTGGCGCGGGGCCGAGGTAAAGAACATCCTCTCCTTCGAGCACGACTATCCCGGCTGCCGCGTGATCAAGCTGGAGCAGAACTACCGCTCCACCGGATCGATCCTGGAGGCGGCCAACAACGTGATCCGGAACAACGCCGTGCGCACGGACAAGGCGCTCTGGACCGCGTCCGGCCCGGGACGGGAGATCGACCTGATCGTGGCCGCCAACGAGGAGGAAGAGGCCGCACGGGTGGTGGAGGCCATGATGCTGGAGCAGTTCCGGGACAAGCTCGCCTGGTCCGACATGGCCGTGCTGTACCGCTCCAACGGCCAGAGCCGCGCCTTCGAGGAGCGCCTGCGCCTGGAGCGCATTCCCTACGTGGTGGTGGGGGGGCAGCAGTTCTACGAGCGCAAGGAGGTCAAGGACGCGGTCGCCTACCTGCGGGTGATCGACAACCCCGGCGACGAGGCGTCCCTGCTGCGCATCATCAACTTTCCCCGTCGGGGGATCGGCGACACCACCCTGGTGCGGCTCAACCAGTGGTCCCTGGAGCATGACGTGCCGCTGTTCGAGACGCTCGGCAGAGTGGCGGGCATCCCGGATATCTCCGAGTCGGCCAAAAAGGCGGTGACCGCCTTCCACGCCATGATCACGGGAGTCATGGAGGGCTTCAACCCCAAGGCACGCCTGGGCGAGCAGGTGAATGCCCTGTTCAACCGGCTGCGCATCGAGGACGAGCTCTACCGCACCCTGAACGACGCGGCCCAGGCCCGAAAGCGGATCGAGAACATCGAGCAGGTGGTCAACTCCCTGGCCGCCTTCGAGGAACGTGAGGCCCGCCCCACCCTGGCGGCCTTCCTGGAGCGGATCTCCCTCATGGACGAGGACACGTCCGACGACAAGGAGCAGGGACACAACACGGTCACCCTCATGTCGCTCCACTCCAGCAAGGGGCTGGAATTCGACCACGTCTGGCTGGTGGGGATGGAGGAGGACCTGCTCCCCCACAAGCGCTCCGTGGAGGAAGACCCGAGCTGCGCCGAGGAGCGCCGGCTCTGCTACGTGGGAATCACCAGGGCG
>DATBXI010000473.1:0-7238 GCA_036514355.1 Desulfuromonadaceae bacterium | reverse complement strand
GGCAGGAATAGGCGAGGCGGATGACGTGTGTCATTACAGGTGAAGTTCCGGCTTCATATGGGGGGGAATGTAACTGACAGCGATTCGCCACCCCCTTTTTTCCTCAAGCACTGGCTCAAGCTTACCCGCTATATAGCCGATCAGGCTGGCATCTTCCGGCAGTTCCGTGGCGATCCTGACAATGCGAAAGGCCACCAGGTCCCCCACCTCGGGATAGCCCGGCGCATCCGCCAAGGTAGAGCCCCATATGTCGGGTGTGCCCGGGGGACCGGCAAGGCGCAGCCGGAACCAATGCTCCCCCTCGCTGCCGCGCCGCCCCTCTCCCACCACCAAACCGGGCACCAGCGCGTTCAGCAGCAGGCGATACCCCATGGAACAGGCATGAGCAAAGGCGGCGTTGTTGTCGGGAAACTGCTGCGGAGGCGGGTCTTTCCTGCGAAACCAGTCGAACATAGTCGTGTCTTCCCCCTGCGCTTTTGTGACGATGCCTGGGGATATGATATCAGAAATATCCGTCCCTGCCGGGAAGCACGGATGATGGCGGCCCCCCTACTGCTGCTGTTCCTGGTCGGGCACTGCGCACGGCAGGGTAAATGAGAAGGTGCTCCCCTCTCCCACCCGGCTCTCCGCCCAGATTCTGCCGCCATGATGCTCCACGATCTGCTTGCAGATGGGGAGTCCCAGGCCGGTGCCCTTCGGCCTGTCGGTCAGGGTATCGCCAACCTGCTTGAACTTCTCGAAGACCAGCGCACAGTCCTTCTCGCTGATGCCAATGCCGGTATCGGCAATCGAGACCAGGACGGCGCCGTGCTCAAATCCACTGAGAACACCGTCATGGGCGTCCCCTCCGCCCACCATCCTGGCAATGGCCGTTACGGAACCCTTGTCGGTAAACTTGAGCGCATTGGATACAAGGTTGATCACCACCTGGATCAGCCGGTCCCTGTCGCCTGTCACCACCAGTTGGCCGGGCCCGATGACCTTGTTGAAGTCGATCCCCTTGTTCTCGAACAACGAAGCCGTAGCGGCAACGGCCCGGTCGAGTACCTCCTCGATGGCGACCGGCTCCATCCGCCACACGATCTTGCCCGCCTCCATCTTGGACAGGTCAAGGACATCGTTGATCAGGGTGGTCAACCGTTCCCCCTCGGACATAATGATCCGGATGTTGTCGCTCACCTGCGTCATTGCCCGGGTCACCTTGGCATCGTGGGTCGGCACGTGGGGAAAGATCACCTCGTCGAGCTTCTTCTGGATGACACGCGTGAAGCCCAGCACCGAGGTCAGTGGAGTCCTGAGTTCATGGGAGACGGTGGCAATGAAATCATCCTTCATCCTCTCGATCTCTTTCTCCGAGGTCACGTCCCGTACGATCACAAGAGCTCCGATGAACTCATCCTGACCGGATGGCGAATGCTGCTTCCGGCGGATCGCCGAAACTATCGCCGAGCCGGTCCTGTTCTCTTGCAACTCCAGTTGAGCGGTGAACACGGCCTCCTGTTCCGAGCGGATCTTGTCCAGCAGGGAAACGAGATTGTCGCTGAACAACGGGCGGCAGTCCTTCCCCTCAAGTCCCATCCGTTCAAGCCCGAACATCCGTACCAGAGCGGGATTTGCGAGGGTTATGCGATAGTCGGCATCGGTGACGAGCAGGCCGTCCGGCATGTTGTTGATAATGGCGGTCCTGGATGACAGGGCATGTTCCAGTTCGGCGGTCTTCAGCGCAAGGTCCGCGACGAGCTGGATGTTGTGCTGCTTCATCCGGTGCTTCTCGATCGCCTTTTTCACCGTGATGATGATGGTGTCCTGGATGCTCTCGTCCTTGAGTACGTAGTCGCTGGCGCCGCTGTTGAGGGCTTCGACCGCAACCGCGATGCTGCCTACGCTGGTAAGGATGATGATCGGCACGTCATGGTTGTTCCTGCGGAGCTCCTTGATCAGTTGCACCCCGTCCATTCCCGGCATGTTGACATCGGAAACAATGAGGTCAATGCCCCCATCGGCGCCGTACCGTTCCAGCGCCTCGGTGCCGTTTTCGGCGGTCACCACCCCATAGCCGCTGGACTCGAGGATCGTCGAGAGCATGTCGCGCACAAAGGCGTCATCGTCCACTACCAGTATCTTCATCGCTTGGTCGTTCATACCCGCAGTCTCCCGTTAGGAGATATACATAATTACCTGCTCATTTGCAACGATAACGCGGGACAAATCGGTTTTCTTGGCACCTGCCGGCCATGCTATACTAGCATTACAGGAGAAAGGGAATGAGTGGACGTGCGCGAATGGTAAAATACGTGGGATGGTGCTTGGCTGCCATGCTGGTCGCATCCTGTGCCACGACGTCACTGGTGGACACGTGGCGCAATCCGGATGTGTCGGCGGTAAAAAGGTACCACAAGCTGCTGATATCGAGCACAGGGAGGAACCTTGACGAACGCCGGGTCTACGAGGATGTCATTGCATCCGAGTTGCGGCAGCATGGCATCCAGGCCGTGGCGAGCTATCCGCTGATGCAGCCGGAGGGGGAAGACAAGGTAGCGGCACTGAACAAGGCGATGCAGCTGTCGGGTGCTGATGGGGTATTGAACGTCCGGACCACCATGGTCGAGCAGAAGATCAGCATTGTTCCCGGTTACGGCGGGGGGTATCCCGACTTCTGGTATCCACCCACACTCCACACCTGGAACATGAACGGCTATTACGGGACCAGCATGCTGTATGAACCGCCGGCCATCATCGCCTATACGGTGGCCACCATGCAGGCCAACCTGTTCGATAGTGCCAGCGGCAAGCTGGCATGGGCCATAAGCATGGAGACGACGGAACCGGGTAAGGTGCTGTCAGTCAGCAGGGATATGGCACACATCATCATTCAGTCACTGGTGAAGGAAGGGCTGATCTGACGCCCGTGGTCGCCCGGTCTATTTTTTGGGATGATTAACGGAATAACTGTAGAACTGTATGGCAAGAATGATGATGACAACTCCGACCGCTGCTGCGAAAAACGCCATGCGAGACTCCTTGTACACAGTTAGTGGTTTAAAAATGGGTTAACCATTCTGGAGGCAGAGGGTTGTTGTATGCGTACCGTGGGGGAGCAGATGCGCATGGAGCCGGTAAACGCGGCACAGCGCGAAGTCACCGGCGCAGAACTCCAGAATCTTGGGGATGTTCATGCTTGACATGTGCATGCAGTAGCACTCGGGAAACGGCTTCTTCAGGAACGTGCAGAGAGGGCGCTGTACGTCCGGTTCGAGTGTAGTCATAGTTTCTGTTTTTGTCTTCATACGAGCATTTGAGACCATGACTACCCCAGGACACTTTCCTTTACCTCTTTGCCGACCTTGAAATAGGGAAGCTTTTTGGGAGGCACGGTAATCGATTCTCCGGTTTTCGGATTTCTCCCCGTATAAGAGTCGTAATCCCTGGTCATAAAACTGCCAAGACCACGGATATTGACGCGTTCACCCGTGGCGATGGCGCTGGTCAGCTCATCAAAGAGAACGTTGACAACTTCATCGGCCCGCTTCTGGGAAATGTTTCTTTCCTGGGCCAGCAACTTGATAAGATCGGATTTGTTCATGCTAAGCATCCCCTGACAAAGACGTGCTGCACTTCGTGCTGGCCACATACTAGCAACAGTAGTGCCACACGCATAACATGATGTATTTACTGGGAAAGTATATAACCAGGACAGGGGAAGGGGTGAGCAAAATGCAGGGTGGTCACCCCGCAGGGGTGGGCAAAATGCACAGTGCTACATGTGGTACTTTTCCAGCATGCGTTTAAAACTGCTGTAATCCACACCCAGCAGGCGGGCGGCTTCCATCTTTTTGCCGCCTGTTGCCCCGAGGGCTTGTCTGACAGCCTGTCGCTTCAACTCGTCAAGGGTCTGAGGATGAGCCATGTCCGAACCTGCCGCTGTGTTCCGCACAACGGTCATGACCGTGGACAGGTCCTCAGCCGTGAGTGTTTCTCCGGCAAACAGCGCAACCCGTTTCATCACACTCTTCAATTCGCGCACATTGCCGGGCCAGGGGTGGCGATTCAGCACAAAGAGCGCCTCAGGGGTCAGGCGGGGCGGGGTCCTGTCAAGCTCACGGGACACTTCGTTGAGGAACATGCGTGCCAAAGCGGCGATATCCGCCTCCCGTTCACGGAGCGGCGGCAGCACGATTACCAAGTCACCGAGCCGGTAGTAGAGGTCCTCCCTGAAGGTGCCCTTATGCACTTCTTCCAGGAGATCCCGATTGCTGGCAGCGATAATGCGGATGTCCACTTCCACCGGTTTCGTGCCCCCGACGGGGAAGAACCGCTTCTGTTCCACGGCATGCAGTATCTTGGCCTGTATGGCGGGGGGGGCGCAATCCACGTCGTCCAGAAAGAGGGTCCCGCCGTCAGCCTCTTCGAAAAGGCCTTTCTTTGTGCTGCCCGCATCGGTAAAGGCACCCTTGACATGACCGAAGAGCTGGCTCTCAACCAATGATTCGGGCAACGCGCTCATGGTGACCGGGATGAAGGGGCAATGCTTGCGGGGACCCAACCCGTGGATGATAGCCGCAAGATGGGATTTGCCCACTCCGGTCTCCCCCTGGATGATCATGGAGTAGTCCGTACCGGCAATGCGCCGCGCCTTGCGGATTACCTCCTGCATCGCCGGACTGTCCCCCAGGAGCAGTCCCAGTGACGCATGCTCGCTCTGCCGCGCCTTCTCCAACTCGATCCTTTGCAGAATAGGGGCCGCTGTTCGGGTTATGGTCTCTACGAGGTGCCGGCAATCCAGCGGCTTGCGGACATAGGCGGATACGCCCAGTTCGATGGCCCTGAGCAGGTAGGCGGTCTCGGTGAAGGCGGTGCAGAGGATGACCGGGGTTTCCGGCGCCCTCTCCCGGATATGCCTGGTCATTTCCAGGCCGTCCATGACCGGCATTTTGATGTCGCTCACCACGACGTCGGGACATTCACGGGAGGCAAGTTCCACCCCCTCCCTGCCGTTGGCGGCGGCAAAGACCCGCTCGAATTTCATCCTCAGCACGATGCTGATCCGTTCGCGCAGCTTGGGTTCATCCTCGACGTAGAGAATCTTCAGCGGCAATTTGTTATCCATTGCTGCCTCCGTTGCCGGGTTCGTTCCGTGCCAGTTCGATCCTGAATATCGTGCCCTCCCTGCCGCTCGTGTAGCTCAGGCGACCGCCCATGCTCTCCTCGACGATCAGTTTGGACATGTACAGTCCGATGCCGGTTCCCTTGCTCGCCGATTTGCTGGTGAAGTACGGCTCGAATACCTTGTCGCCATACTCGCTCGGTATGCCGCAACCGTTATCCCGAACCTTGATGACGACGTTCTCTCCTTCGCCGGCCATGGAGAGTATGACCACGCCGGGCATGTCCGATCCGCCTTCGGCCCGCTTTTCCACGATGGAATCCAGCGAGTTGCTGACCAGGTTGAGTATGGACTGCTTGAACTCGTTTTGATACCCCTTGATATCCAGCGCCTCGCCTCCCGAATCATCCACGATGTCCAGCCGCACCCCGGAATCGGCGAACTGGGGAGCAACGAGCAATGCCACCTCCTGGATCTTTTTCCTGATGTCGAATTGCTCGATCACCTTCTCCGGTCTGAAGAAGTTCCTGAACCCCTCAATGGTATCGGACATATAATAGAGCTGCATCTGCGCATCGGCCTCTGCGTTTTCCAGGAATGCATTGTCGAGACACTTGTCCTCCCACGCCATCCTGATGCCCTGGATGATCGCTCCGAGCGTGGTCAGCGGTTGCCGCCACTGGTGGGCAATCGCACCGATCATCTCCCCGATGGCCGCCAGCCGGGCATGGCGGGCCATCAGGCGTTCCTGTCCAAGTCGGCGCCCGATCTCTTCCTCCACCCGTTTTGCCAGGTTCTGGTTCAATTCCTGGAGTTCTCGTTCCGCTTTTTTCCGCTCGGTCATGTCATAGGCGGTGCTGCGGCTGTACAGAAAGGAACCGTCCGTGTCGTTGATGGTGGTGGCATTTATCAGCGCGGGTATGACGGTACCATCCTTGCGAACCAGCTCAAACTCCAGGTCACGCGACCATCCGCGTTCTTTGAGCAGGGGAAAGCTTGTCTCAAATACCTTCCGGCTTCGCGGCGTAAGGATATCCGTAAATTTCATCGTTCCGACGACCTCGTGGCGACTGTACCCCAACCAATTGAGCTCGGTATCATTCATGCGCACGAACATGCCATCCCTGTCCAGGGAATGGTACCCGCACGGCGCGTTATTGTAGAGGTCATCCAGCTCCGCCTGGTTTTTCCGCAGCGCCTGCTCCCGCTCGGCAAGCTGGTGGGCCATGTTGTCGAAGGCCAGGGCCAGTTCCCCAAGCTCTCCGCCGGCCACCGATTCGGAAGCCCTGACCTGGAGGTTGCCTTCCGCCAGGCCGTGGGAGGCTTCCTGCAGTTTGTGGATACGCTTGATGAAGCACGTATTTCCGATGGGAATGGCCATCATGATGGCGGCGAGCAAAAAAGGCGACAGGATGGCTATATTGGCGAACTCTGCCCGCCTCGCCTTTCCCAGAACCCCCTCGAGCGGAATGCTGGCACGGATGTACAGATAGGGGGATTGCTCACCCGGCAGGCGCAGGTTGCCGTAGGAAACGATCCGCTTTTCGCCGGTCACCTCCAGGTCGATGAACGTGTCCCTGTCTGACCGTTTCATCCGTTGAAACAGGCCGTCCCTAAGCGTGGTGCCGATGAATTTTTCGGGATTAAGGTTCCGGTAGATGATGACACCGTTGCGGTCGATGAGGCTGAAGGCGGAGCCCTTGGGCAACTCGGCCTGATTCAGCAGGGTATTGTAGATGTCGAAGTTCAGGTTGCCGGCAATGACGCCGCTGATCTCACCTGTGGGGGTGATCAATGGGTAACCGAAGCCGATGGTGGATTTTGCCGATATGGCGCCGACCACGTATTCTCCCGACGAGAACTGGCGTGTCTTTACGGCATTCTGGAAGGTGCGCTTGTCCTTCAGGGAAAACGCCTTTGTCATGGGCAGGCCGGAAGCCCAGACCGTGCCATTCGGATCTGCAATGACGATATTGCCGAAATGGGGGCTCTTCCTGAGAATATCGCCCAGAAGGGCGGTGGCAACGACGGCGTTGTGCCCCTTGACGTCCGGGATCTGGGCCAATGCGGTCAGCAACTGTTCCGCATCGCCGGTCAGGTTGTACTGTTCCGTGGCAATGCTGTTTACCAGCCT
>DATBXI010000472.1:0-5411 GCA_036514355.1 Desulfuromonadaceae bacterium | reverse complement strand
GCCGGTAAAAGGGGGCAGGCTGTGGGTATCCTTGCCCCACAGGAGCATGGCCACCCCGCGGATCAGGATGCTGCCGCCGATGGTGATGATCACCAGATTGATGGGGGTCGGCTGTTTGAGGGGGCGGATGGCCAGCCGCTCGAACAGCACCCCCGCCAGGGTCGAAGCCAGCACGGCGCAGGGGATGGCCGCCCAGAGCGGCAACTTGAGCAGTTCCAGGAAGAACAGGGTCAGCATCCCCCCCAGCATGACAAACTCCCCCTGGGCAAAGTTGATGATGCCGGTGGAGTTGTAGATGATGGAGAACCCGATGCCGATCAGGGCGTAGATGGCGCCGGTTGCCAGACCCGAAAGGGTATATTGGAGAAGTTGGTCGTACTGCATGATCATTCCGTTTCTTACATAGAAACTCCCTCCCCTTCAAGGGGAGGGTTGGGGTGGGGATGGGGATGCGCAGTCAGATACGCCCCACCCTCACCCCGACCCTCTCCCTGAGGGAGAGGGAGGATCCGGTCTCCACATGTGGTGTTCTACTTAACGATCACCCAATCCTTGTTCTTCACTTCCACCAGAATAAAGGCATCCTTGCCCAGACCGGCGTGGTCCTGGGGCGTGTAGGTGAAGGTGCCGCCAATGCCGTGGAACTGGCGCGTCTTCTCCAGCTGGTCGCGGATGGCCGCCGGGGTCTCGGCGCCCCGCTCGATGGCGCCCTTCAGGAGCATGACCGCATCCCAGGCATGGCCGCCGAAGTGGTCGCCTTCGGCCTTGTAATGCCGCTGGTAATCCTTGACAAACGCCATCAGGGACCGTTTCTGGGCATCAGAATTGGGGAGCAGGTCGGCCACAAGCACCTTGCCCGAGGGGAGCTTGATCCCTTCGGCAGCCTCGCCGGCCAGATCGATGAACTTCTTTGAGGAGACGCCGTGGCTCATGTAGATCGGGGTCTTGAGGCCGAGCTGTCGGGCGTTCTTGGCGATTACCGCCGGGCCGGGATTGGTGCCCCAGCAGATGACGGCCTGGGCCTGGGAGCCGCGGATCTTGGTCAATTGTGCCGTCATGTCCGTATCCTTGGGACCGTAGGTGTCGTCGGATACGATGGTGATGCCGAATTTGGCAGCCTGGGCCTTGAGCTGCTCGCGCCCCGAGGAGCCGAAGCCGTCGGACACGGTCAGGATGGCGACTTTGGTCTGTTTCGACCGCTGGAGTTGCTCATAGATCCGGGCAACAGCCAGGGAATCGTTCTGGGCGGTCTTGAAGACCCAGTGCTTCACCGGGTCGGTGATCTTGATGCCGGCCGCGCAGGAGATCAGAGGCACCTGGTCCTTTTCCGCCACCGGTATGACCGCCATGGACTCGCCGGTGGTGGAGGGGCCGATGATGGCGGCCACATGGTCGTTCTTGATCAGCTTGGTGGCCAGCTGCACCGCCTTGGTGGCATCGCCGGTGGTGTCGTACACGATCAGCTCCAGCTTGTGTCCCTTGACGCCGCCGGCACGGTTGATCTCGTCCACCACCATCTGGGCCGTGTTGCGCTCCGGCTCGCCCAGGAAGGCCGCCGGGCCGGTCACGGCGAATAGTGCTCCTATCTTGATGGTGCCGGCGGCAAACACGCTGCCCGCCGACAGCAGGGTTACCAGTGCTGCGAAAAACGGGATGATTCGAAGGCGCATGGCTGTATCCTCCATAAATATGATAGCAACGGTATTACTTCAGCAAAGCCCAGTCACCCTTGTGGATCCTCACCATCTCGAAGGCCGCCAGATCGAGGCCGTTGTGGTCCTTGGGCGACATGTTGAACACGCCGGAGACGCTGACCAGCTTATGGGCCTGCTCGATGCCGCTCCTGATCTGTTCCGGGGACGTGCCCGCCTTCTTGATGGCGCCGGTCACCAGCAGAAAGGCGTCGTAGGCATACCCGCCGAAGGTGGACGCCTCCACGCCGTAGGCCTTCTTGTAGGCGTGGTCGTACTCCTTCAGGAGTTTTGCCTGGGGATCGGACTTAGGGAGTACCTCGTAGACGGCCAACTTGCCGGCCGGAAGCATGACCCCTTCGGCCGCCTCGGCGCCCGCCAGCTCGATGTACTTCTTGGATGCCACGCCGTGGCTCATGTAGAGCGGGATCTTGATGCCGAGTTGCTTGACGTTTTTGGTGATCACCGCCGGACCGGGGTTGGTGCCCCAGCAAATGATGGCGTCCGGCTTGATGCCGCGGATCTTTGTCAGTTGGGCGGTCATGTCGGTGTCCTTGGGACCGTAGACCTCGTCGGCCACGATCTTGAACCCCTTCTGGGCCGCCAGGGCCTTGATCTGCTCGCGCCCCGAGGAGCCGAACCCGTCGGTGACCGTCAGGAGGGCAAAGGTCTTCTGCTTCTGCTTCGTCATGTGGTTGAGGATCTTTTCGGCCGCCACATGGTCGTTCGCCGGCGTCTTGAACACCCAGTGCTTGGCCGGGTCGGTGATCTTGATCCCGGCTGCGCAGGAGATGAGGGGAATCTTTTCCTTTTCAACCACCGGTATGACCGCCATGGACTCGCCGGTGGTGCTGGGGCCGATGATCACCGCGACCTTGTCGTCCTTGATCAGCTTGGTGGCCAGTTGCACCGCCTTGGTGGCGTCGCCGGTGGTGTCGTAGATGACCGCCTCCAGCTTCACGCCGTTGATCCCCCCCTTGGCGTTGGCCTCATTCACCAGCATCTCCAGGGTCCGTTTTTCCGGCTCCCCCAGGAACGAGGCCGGTCCGGTCACGGAGAACAGCCCGCCGATCTTGATGGTGCCGGCGCTGAAGGCCCACGAAGCGGACAACACGACCATGCATGCCATACTGCATACTGCCAGGAATCTTTTCATACCCCCCTCCCCCTTTACCGTCAATTTACATGCTGTACAGGCGTTCGCCTTCCAGGATATTGAAATTGTTGTTCTTCAGAGCGGTAATGGCCTTGTCGGTCTCGTCGAAGCGGAAGATGATCACCGCATTGCCGCCGCAACGCTCCACAAAGGCATACATGTATTCCACGTTGATCCGTTCCGCATCCAGGGCCTGGAGGATGGCCGACAGGCCGCCGGGGCGGTCCGGGACCTCCACGGCGATCACCTCGGTCTTGCTGACCGTGAACCCCTTTTCCTTCAAGACGCTCTTGGCGGTCTCCACGTTGTTGACGATCAGGCGCAGGATGCCGAAATCCGAGGTATCGGCCAGGGCAAGGGCTCGGATGTTGATGCCGGCTTCACCCAGGATGCGGGTGACCTCGGCCAGACGGCCCGACTTGTTCTCGATGAATATGGATATCTGCTCGACTTTCATGATGTCCTCCCGTGGGAAAAACCTGACTTCTGCCACAGAGACACAGAGACACGGAGAACGTCAAAACCACTTAAATAAAATCTTTTGGCACTAAAAGCGATTCTGTTTTTTCTCCTGATTTCCCTCTGTGTCTCTGTGTCTCCGTGGCAGATCTTGACGTTACAGTTTCCGGTTGTCGATCACCCGCTTGGCCTTCCCCTCGCTGCGCTGGATGGTCTTGGGCTCCACCAGCTTGGCCACGCAGGTCACACCCAACATATCCTTTATTTCCTTCTCGATACGACGCGAGAGTTGCTGCAACACTTTAACCTCATCGGAGAAGAGCCGCTCATCCACTTCCACCTGGATCTCCAGGGTGTCCAGGTTGTCCCTGCGGTCTACGATCAGCAGGTAGTGGGGCTCGACCCCCTCGATGCCCACCAGGATCGACTCGATCTGGGAGGGAAAGACGTTGACACCGCGGATGATCAGCATGTCGTCGGAGCGGCCGCTCATGCGGGTGATGCGGGCATGGGTCCTGCCGCAGCGGCACGGCTCATAGGTCAGGCTGGTGATGTCCCTGGTGCGGTAGCGGATCAGGGGGATTCCCTGCTTGGTGATGGTGGTGATCACCAGTTCGCCCCGCTCCCCTTCAGCCACCCGTTGGCCGGTGGCAGGGTCGATGACCTCGGGGATGAAGTGGTCCTCCCACATGTGCAGCCCGCTCTTGGCCTCGATGCACTCGATGGCCACACCCGGCCCCATGATCTCGGACAAACCGTAGATGTCGATGGCCGCTAGGTTGAGCTTTTGCTCGATCTCCCCCCGCATGGCCTCGGACCAGGGCTCGGCGCCGAAGATGCCGACCCTGAGCTTCAGGTGCCGGAAATCGATACCCTCCGCCTTGGCCTCCTCGGCCATGAACAGGGAATAGGAGGGGGTACAGGTCAGCACCGTGGAGCCGAAATCCTGCATGATCATGATCTGGCGCTTGGTGTTGCCCCCCGAGATGGGAATGACCGATGCCCCCAGCTGCTCGGCGCCGTAGTGGGCACCCAGGCCGCCGGTGAACAGGCCGTAGCCGTAGGCGTTGTGGATGATGTCCCCCTTGTGCGCCCCGGCGGCCACAAAGGAACGGGCCATCAGCTCCGACCAGGTCTCGATGTCCTTGCGGGTGTAGCCCACGACGGTCGGCTTGCCGGTGGTGCCGCTGGAGGCGTGGATGCGGACGATCTCCTCCATGGGCGCCGCGAACAGGCCGTAGGGATAGGAATCGCGCATATCCTGCTTGGTGGTGAAGGGGAGGCGTTGCAGATCTTCCAGGCTCTTCACGTCACCCGGACGAATGCCGGCCTTGTCGAAGGACGCCTTGTAAAACGGAACGTTGGCATACACACGCTCAAGCACCGCTTGCAGCCGCTTCAGTTGCAGCGCCTCAAGGGCCGGACGGGGCAGGGTCTCGAATTCCTCGTTGTAGAACATGGGGCAACCTCACCAAAAAATTCTCAAACCGAACATCTGCCACAGAGACACGGAGAACGTCAAAACCACTTGAAAAAAATCTTTTGATTTTAAACCTTAAAAGCGATTCCGTTTTTTCTCCTGATTTTCCTCTGTGTCTCTGTGGCAGGTTTTAGACTTCACTATACGAGCGCCGCTGCGAAGCTCTCCCGGGTATACCCGTTCACCACCACGTCCAGGTGGCCGTCGTTGGGGCAGAACAGAAGACCGTGGATCGGGACGTCCTGGGGAATCAGCGGGTTGTGGCGCAGGACCTTCACCACCCGTTCCACGTTCTCGATGGGGTGCGAGAAGATACCCAGCCACTGTTTCAGGTCAGGCACATGGATATCGATCACATCCGGAGATATGCCCCGCTTGATCATGTCGCTCTTGACCGAATCGGCATCCACCTCAGCCATGCCGCAGTCGCGATGGCCGATGACAAACACCTCCTCAACCCCCAGCATGAAGATGCCGGCCACAAGGCTCCGGATTACGGCCCCTCCCATGGGATCGACGATGGTATTGCCGGCGTTCTTGATGACCTTGGCCTCTCCACGCTTGAGTCCCATGGCCGGTTCCAGGAAGTCCACCAACCGCGTGTCCATGCAGGTGAAGATGGCCA
>DATBXI010000471.1:0-5259 GCA_036514355.1 Desulfuromonadaceae bacterium | reverse complement strand
TCCACATAGCGAATGGACGAGGTCTTATCCGGGTGTTCGTTGATGGATGCCACCCGCTCCTGATGAGCGCCCATCTTCCACGGCCAACTTCCTCCCCCTTCAAGGGGGAGGCCAGGAGGGGGATGGGGTCGATTGAGTCGGAATTTACCCCATCCCCACCCCAACCCTCCCCTTGAAGGGGAGGGAGATTATTTTTTTGCAGCAGAAGATCAACGCTCATCAGGTTTTCCGTTAACCGCTCACACGGTCTGCAAGCGGAACAGGTTGAAGCCCCATGGGCCCAGGTCCACGTAGAGACCCGCCCCCGCCATCTCCCCCCCGTCCCGGTCCCAGGTTTCGCCGGTCAGGATGTCAACCAGGCGCCATGTGACACCGCGTATCCCCTCTCCCGGTACCTGGATGCGGGCCTGGGCGTTGCTGTCGCCGAGGTTGACGACCACGAGGTGACGGTACTTTCCATTCTCCCAGAACCAGGCCACGATGTTGAGGCAACTTGGGTTGTCCGGCCACCCTTCCCGCCCGCTGAGGCGCCATGCGCCGTTCCTCATTCCGGACTTTACGACGGCGCCCAGGAGGCTGGCGTAGAACGCCCGGAGCTCAGGGTCGGATGATTCCGCGGGGCGACGGCCGAGGAATACGGGGAGCCTGACGCTCCGCCCCTCCAACTGTCCCTCGTGGAGCAACACCGCCCCCGGCAGGGTCATGACGGCGACCGCCGCGGCCCGCTCCTTCGGGGGTGAGAAGGTCGCTGCGGCCCGGGGTTCGTCATGGTTCTCTATGAAGCGGACGAGCCGCTCCTGGTAGGCGAGGTCGGCGCAAAGATGGAGCCTGACACTCTCCGCAGGCCCGTGCTCCAGCCGGTCGTAGAGCTTCTTGTCGTAGCAGTAGTCGAAACCATGCTGCTGCAGTTCCCACTCCAGCTCCCAGTAGGCCTCGGCCATGAAGAGGAAACCGGGATTGGCGGCACGCACCGCGCCGATCACCTCCGGCCAGTATTCATCCCTGGGCCGCGCACCGGCCCGCTCCCCCCAGGTCCGCTGGAAGATGTCGTTCATGACGAGCATGGCCATGTCGCAGCGCACCCCGTCGCACTGGTTGGCGACGGAGAGAAGCGTCTCGATGACCGCCGTGCGGAGACCGGCGTTGAAGGCATTGAGTTGGAGGACGTCGGGCCAGGCCGGGAAATACGGGTCTTTCCCGCAGGCGAACACATATCCCGCCGTTGCGATGAATGCCGCCGGCTCCCGCACCGAGTCGCCGTAATTCCCCTGAACAAAGTAGTCGGGGTGGTCGGAAACCCACGGGTGGTCCGGGGCCACGTGATTCGGGACGAAATCGAGGATGAGGCGCAGGCCGCGTTTGGCCAGCTCCCTGCGGGCGATTGCCAGCCCCTCCGGTCCCCCCAGGCGGGGATCGACCGCGTAACGGCGGACGCAGTAGGGGGAGCCGACGTTGTCCGTGTCGGTGAAGTCCGGGAGTGCCCGGCGGAAGTCGGCGAGGAGCCCTGGGTTCCCCATGGCGATACGGATGCCGGCGGGACTTCGCTCCCATACCCCCATGAGCCAGACCGCATCGAAGCCGAGAGCGGCGATGGCGTCCCATTCCCCATGGGGGACGTTGGCGAGGGTCACCAGAGCATCGAGCTTCTGCCCCAGTTCCCGGAGCCAGACCCAGGTATTGATCTCGAAGATGAGCGGATGTTTCTGCCAGGTAGTCATGTTCTCATTTCCCGAATTTTTCCTGCTGTTCGAATATCCGTTTTCCCTTTTCGAGGAAAACCGTGGGATCGGTATGGCCGAACACCTTGATCAGCCGCGCCACGAGCCCGGTCCAGCCGGTCTGGTGGCTGGCGCCCAGGCCTGAGCCGTTGTCACCGTGGAAGTACTCGTAGAATAGGATGTTGTCCCGCCAGTGGGGATCGGTTTGGAATTTTTCCGCGCCGCCGAAGACCGGGCGACGGCCGTTCCCGTCCCGCAGGAAGATGCGGGCGAGGCGGTCGGCTATCTCCTTGGCCACCCCAAAAAGGTTCATCCGGTTCCCCGAACCGGTGGGACACTCGATGGTGAAGTTGTCGCCGTAGTAGAGGTAGTACTGGAGGAGCGCCCGGATGATGAGGGCGTTGACCGGCATCCAGATGGGGCCGCGCCAGTTGGAGTTGCCGCCGAACATGCCGCTGTCCGACTCGGCCGGCAGGTACCGCACCTCGTACCGCTCCCTGCGGACCTCTGTCACATAGGGGTGCTCCAGGTGACAGCGGGAGAGTGACCTGATTCCGTAGGGACTCAGGAACTCGTTCTCGTCCAGCACCCGGGTCAGGATACGTCGCAATCTCTCCTCGTTCACGAGAGCGGCGATGCCCCGTTCGGCGACGCCGAAATGTCCCGGGCCGGTCACATGGATGCTTTCACGCAACTCGGGCATCTGGCTCAGGCGGCGTTGAAGGTACTCGGTGGCACGGGGAAAGCTCTCCCGCTGGTACTTCTCGACTACCGTGGTGGCGCACAGGGGGAGTATCCCCACCATCGACCGCACCTTGAGGGGCATGGCGCTCCCGTCCGGTTTCCGGAGAACGTCGTAGTAGAAGCCATCCTCCTCGTCCCAGAGGCTGACGCCACCACCCAGCCGGTTCATGGCTGCGGCAATGAAGAAGAAGTGCTCGAAGAACTTGATGGTCATCTCCTCGTACGTCGGGTCGTGGCTTGCCAGCTCACAGGCGATCTCGGCCATGTTCTGGCAGAACAGGGCCATCCAGGCCGTGCCGTCCGCCTGCTCCAGGTAGCCGCCGGTGGGGAGCGGGGCGCTCCGGTCGAAGACCCCGATGTTGTCCAGCCCGAGAAATCCCCCCTCAAAAAGGTTTTTGCCAAAGCGGTCCTTCCGGTTCACCCACCAGGTGAAATTCATGGCCAGCTTGTTGAAGGAGCGCTTGAGGAATGGGATATCCCCCTTCCCCCGGTCCATCTTCAGCATCTGGTGGAGAAAGAGACATGCCCAGGCATGGACCGGCGGGTTCACATCGCTGAAGTTCCACTCGTAGGCAGGGATCTGGCCGCTCGGGTGGAGGTACTCGGCGCTGGTCATCAATTCCAGTTGGCCCTTGGCAAAATCGGGATCCACCATGGAGAGCGCCGTGGTGTGGAAGGCCAGGTCCCAGGCGGCGTACCAGGGGTATTCCCACTTGTCGGGCATGGAGATGATATCGTCGTTCACCATGTGGAACCACTCCTTGTTGCGGAACGCGCCTTCGGCGCCGATGGGGTCGATATCATGCTCGAAGAGCCACTGCTTGAGGTCAAAGTAGAAGTACTGCTTGCTCCAAAGCATCCCGGCCAGGGCCTGCCGCACCACCCGGGCCCCATCTTCACCGATCGAAGAGGGGGTGATGGAGGCATAGAACTCGTCCGCCTCGGCCAGGCGGTCCGCCATGACCCGGTCGAACGCCGCGCCGAATGGCGTGCCGATCGCTTCAAGAGCGGCGGTGGTGAGGCGCAACTGTACCGTCGCGCTCGCACCACCCCCTACGTTCAGCCGGTAGTGGGCAGCACCCTTTGTCCCGGTCTGGGCAGGGTTGACGGCATCCTGCCTGCCGTTGACAACGAACTCGTTGATGCCGTCCTTGACATGGGGCGTGGTGTTCACGGTGCCGAAGATCCGCTGGTTGTTGGTCTCGTTCTCGGTAAAGAGCAGCGGGACATCGCCGTCGCAGTAGAGGAATTTATCCTGCAGCCCTTCCCGGAACAGGTCGTCGGTATGAACCGCGAAAATGGCGCTGCACCCAGGCCCGTCGATTCGCTTCAGGACCGGCTTCGTACCCCCACCCTGCCAGGACCAGGTATTGCGGAACCAGAGGGTGGGGAGGAGGTGGAGCTCGGCCGCCTCGGGGCCGCGGTTGCAGGCGGTGATACGGATCAGGAGGTCGTTCGGTGATGCCTTGGCATACTCCACGAACACGTCAAAGTAGCGGTCCTCATTGAAGACCCCGGTATCGAGAAGCTCGTATTCCTGCTCGGTGCGGCCGCGCTGCTTGTTCGTGGCCACGATGTCGTCGTAGGGATAGGCGACCTGGGGGTACTTGTAGAGGTACTTCATGTAGGAGTGTGTCGGGGTGCTGTCCAGGTAGAAGTAGTACTCCTTCACGTCCTCGCCATGGTTTCCCTCGCTGTTGGTGACGCCGAACAGCCGTTCCTTCAGGATCGGGTCGTTGCCGTTCCAGAGAGCCAGGCTGAAGCAGAGCACCTGGTGGTTGTCGCTGATACCGGCGATGCCGTCCTCTCCCCAGTGATAGGCGCGGGAGCGGGCCTGGTCGTGGCTGAAATAGTCCCAGGCGTTGCCGTCCCGGCTGTAGTCCTCCCGCACCGTCCCCCACTGCCGCTCCGAGAGGTAGGGGCCCCATTTGCGCCAGGGGACGTTCTGCTCGCGGGCCTCTTCCAGGCGCTGCGCTTCGCGTGTCAGAGATGTGTTTTCCATGAAAACGCCTCCTTCGTGTTACCGTCTGTTCTTACCGGGTGGCAAACCGCGCTGCGCCCAGCAGGGCGGCGCGATCGTTGAGTATGACCCGCACCGGTACGGTTTCCAGCAGGGGACTCAGACGCCCCTTGGCGGTGAAGGCCAACATGAAGCCGGGGCCTTTGAGCCGCTCCACGATCTTCGGGGCGATCCCCCCACCGAGGTACACTCCGCCGGTTGCCCGCGAGCGGAGCGCCACATTCCCCGCCTCGGCCCCGTACAGGGAGACGAACAGGTCGAGCACCTCCCCGCACAGGGGGCTCTCCCCTGCCAGGGCCGCCCGGGTGATGGCCGCCGCCGGGTCTCCCCGTCGCATCTCCTCGGACACCGCCGCGGTTTCCGTCCGGTGGTGGACATCGCGCAGAAACCGGTGGATGTTGCGCAGGCCGGGCCCGGAAACGACACGCTCCGTGCTGACCCGGCCATATTGGGTCCGCAGGTACAGGAGCAGCTCCGCCTCCAACTCGGTGCGGGGTGCGAAATCCGCATGCCCCCCCTCGCCGGGGAGAGGACGATGGGCAATGCCGTCCCAGTAGGCCACGACCTCCCCCAGGCCGGTGCCGGCCGAGACCACGGCGATGGTGCCGTCGGGGTCGGGAACCCCGGGGTTGAGGACCGCCAGATCCTCCGGTTCCAGGAGATCGATGCCGTAGGCGTTCGCCTCCAGGTCGTTGATCAGCTGCACCGCTGCTATTCCCAGGGTACGGGCCAGTTCGTCGGCTGCCACGCTCCAGGGGAGGTTGGGGGTCCTGACCC
>DATBXI010000470.1:0-5337 GCA_036514355.1 Desulfuromonadaceae bacterium | reverse complement strand
GGAGGATCATATCGAGATGCAGGCCGCCTTCCAGGAATACACCGACAACGCCGTCTCCAAGACCATCAACCTCCCTCCGCGGGCCGGAAAGGAGACGGTGGCCCGTGCCTATCTCCTGGCCTATGCGAAAGGGGTCAAAGGGATCACCGTCTTCCGCTACGGTGCCAAGCGCGGGACCCTGGTCCGGTTTGCCGACGTGGGGTAATATCCATAGACCTTCCTGATTAGCGTCAATCTTCCACTCCTCCCCCTTCAAGGGGGAGGTCAGGAGGGGGATGGGGATTGTATTGGCGCTTGACTTACCCCATCCCCACCCCATCCCTCCCCTTGAAGGGGAGGGAGATTTTCATTAGCAGAAGATCAGCGCTAATCAGTTAGACCTTTGAGGTTTTAAAAACCTCAAAGGTCTGCCTCGATGTCCCCGCCCGGCGGCGCCGCGGCCAGGTCCGGCTCGCCGCAGTGGCGCAGGATGTGGCCACGGGCACTGTCCCGCAGCGCCGCTGCAGCCAGCCAGCGATCCCCGTCCCCCGGCGTCAGCGCCTCTCCCACCACGACCGTGATGCTGCCGCGCCGCGGAAATGCGGAGTTGGCCCGCAGGATCGAACGCGTGCCGCGGATCGCCACGGGAACGACCGGCAGCCCGGTTTCCGCTGCCGCGACAAAAGCGCCCATGTGGAACGGCATGAGACCGGTGACGCGGGTGAAGGTGCCTTCGGGGAAGATCATGAGCGAGCATCCCGCCGCTGCGGCGTTGGCCAGGGCGCGGGCATCCTCCACACTGCGCCCGGTCTCGAAACGCTCCACGAACAGCGTGTTGATCCGCTCAAGCGGGACACGGGTGAACCAGCGGCCGACCAGTTCGCTCTTGGCCGCAAAGGCGAATTCCCGCGGCACGAGAGCCAGCAGCGCCAGGGCGTCCAGGTAGCTGGTATGGTTGGCCACGTAGATGCACGGCTGCTCCGGAGGGGGCAGCCGGTCGAGTCCTTCGGCCGAGAGCGACGTGCGGGTGAGACGTGCCAGCAGGCGTCCGGTCCGTCGCAGCAGGCCCCATCGCCAGCACCGGGGCAGTACCATCACCCCGAGCCAGGCGGCCAGGGCGCTGGCGACGGTGACGCCCCACGCATAACCGGCAAAGAGGTCGGCGGCCAGGGCCGCCCGCACCCGCCGCAGGCGCGGCGCAACGGCGGAGAGCTGCAGGGCCGCGATCTGTTGCCAGGCCGGCCGCCGCGAGCGGCCGATGGCGCCTGTCTCGTACAGTGTGCGGCAGGCTAGCCGGCGTATCTTGCCGCTCGACGTCTTGAGCACCGTATTGGGGGGCGCCAGCAGCACGTCGTCGGCGGGCAGTCCCGTGAGGTCGCTGGCCAGGGCAACGATCGCCGCACTCAGGGCCTCGCGCGCAGCCGGTTCCGTCTCGCGCGTCTCCGCCACCACCACCAGCCGCTCCGTGCCGGCAGCCGGGTCCAGGCTGCCGAACACGGCCACGTTCCCTTTGCGTATCCCTGCCAGATCTCCCACCGCCTCTTCCAGTTCGGCCGGATGGATATTGCGGCCGGCACGGATGATGATGTCCTTGGTGCGGCCGGTGATGTGTATCTCGCCATTGGCCAGGTAGCCCAGATCTCCGGTCTCCAGCCATTCGCCGTGGAAGAGGTTCCGGGTCGCCTCGGTATCGCGGTAATAGCCGGACGTGGCCGAAGGGCCGCGGAACTGGACCCTCCCTTCCCGACGCTCGGGCACTTCACGGTCCCCGTCGTCCACAACCCGGATCTGGTGCCCTGGCAGCGGCTGGCCGCAGGAGATAAAGGCGAGGGCGGTCGGGTCGTCCGGGGCTGCGGGCAGGGCCTGGCCGTCGGTGAGCAGGGGGTCGCGCCGGACCCGGTCGGTGACCGGTCCGCGCCCCAGCACGGGGAAGGCCAGCCCCACCGCGCACTCCGCCAGGCCATAGACCGGCAGTATGGCACCGCGCCCCAGGCCGGCAACTCCGAAGCGGTCCTGGAAGCGCTGCATGGTATCGGTGCTGATCGGCTCGGCGCCGTTGCAGAGGGCCCTCAGGGAGCCCAGGTCGATCGCCGGGGCCGTGGCGTCGTCGATCCGCCGCAGGCAGAGCTCAAAGGCGAAATTGGGCGCCGCCGTGAGGGTGCCGCGGTGGCGATGGATCGCCTGCAGCCAGCGTTGCGGACGGGCCAGGAACGCGAGCGGGGACATGAGCACCAGCGGCATGGCATGGTACAGGCTGCCCAGCCAGGCGCCGATCAGTCCCATGTCGTGGTAGAGCGGCAGCCAGCTGACGAACACGTCGGCCGGGGTCACGGCCGCTGCCGCGCCCATGGCCCTGATGTTGGCCAGCAGGTTGCGGTGCGTCAGCACCACCCCCTTGGGGTTGCCGGTGCTGCCAGAGGTGTACTGCAGGAGCGCGATGGCGTCGGGCGACACCTGCGGCAGGACCGGTGCCGCATCGCCGGCCAGCTCCGCCGTGGTGACCACGCGCCTGAGCGTGGGCACCTGAGCCCCGAGCATTCTGGCCACCGCCACGATCTCCTGTGATGTGACCAGTATGGGGGCCATGCAGTTGGACAGGATGGCGGACTGGCGCCGCAGATGATCCTCGATCTGGGTGGGGCGCGCAGGCGGGTACATGGGCACCGGTATGCCGCCGGCAAGGAGGGTGCCGAAAAAGACGGGGAAATACTCGGGGCAGGTGGGAAGCATGATGGCCACCGCCTCGCCCGGTTGCAGGCCGAACCCCTGCAGGCCGGCGGCCATCCGTGCCGCATCCCGTGCCAGGGCGCCGTAGGTCAGGATCTCCTCATCCCCCGCGTCGGCGTAGAAGCGGATGTGGCACCGGTCCGGCTCGTGGCCGGCATGCCACTGGAGCACTTCGGGCAGCGTCTGCACTTGGGTCGGCACGCTGGCCTCTGTCGTGGCCATGGGCCCGGTGTCAGCACCGGCATCGCTCCCCGACGCGGGGTGGCTTGCCAGCATGGCCCGCAGCAGGTCCCGCGGCGTCTCAACCGTGGCCGCCACCTGCTCGGGCAACGCGCAACCACAGGTGCGCTCGATCCGGGCCAGCAGTTCCACCCGTCCCAAGCTGTCGAAACCCAGTTCGCGGTCGAGCTGGCTGTCGAGCGTCGCTTCCACGCGCCTGTGGGGATGAAGCTCGCCCGCCACCTCTTCCACCACCCGCAGCAACGTGGCGGTTGTGTCACCGGCTGGTCCGGACGCCAACGTGTGCCCCATGGTTCACTCCTCGTTCGGCCTCCCCCGAGGGTGAGGGTGCCGGGGGAATCAGCAGGTTACATGGAACAGGCCGATTTTGTGGCCTGTTGCGTGATTGAAGGTGACAATGGCCCGGGGGGTCGGTTCCGCCAGGACGTTGCACTCCTTGCGGGCAAAGAATTGGGCGGCTTCCGGCGAAAGGTGGAGGTTGCCGTCCTGTCCTGTCCCGACGATCAGCAGATCGCTTCCCTTTTCATGGACGAATTCTGCCTCCTCCAGGGATACGATATGCGATGTCCCGTACCGCTCTTTCGACAACCGCTTCTTCCGTTTCCTGATCTCTCCGGACAACCGGATGAGAACATCGTACGGATAGGTTTCCTTGTCGATGGTGATGCTGCCGAATTCGGTGCCGTTGATTTTCATCGCCGTGCTTGCTTTCTGGAACCACATGCGGGCAGCCCCCCGCACTCCGCGATCCTGTTGCCCAGCCCCGCATCACAAAGCGGGGAGGCCGGCAACGGTTACGCCGCCTTGCGCGCTCGGATGTCTACCGGGTGCAGGGCGGGCTTGGGCATGCTGTGGATCATTTTCTTGTAGCTCTTCCATTCGGTGGCGGTCCAGACCTCGGTCGAGGCATGACCGTAGGTGCGGACGATGGTCGCCACTCCCATTGCGGTCTCCAGGTCGGGCGCACGGAAGATATCCACATAATCGCACGGCCCGAGGATGGCGAAGTTGTGGAGCCATTCCACCTGCGGGTACTCGGTGCGGATATTTTCCATGACCCTTCCTTCCAGTTCTTCCAGGGTGCCGGGAGAGCGCAGCGCATCGGGAGAGAGGCGGGTAAGCATGATAAAGGATAACATGACCCTTTCTCCTTTCCAGTGGTGATTCTATCTACTATCGTAGTCCCTTACCGTTGCCATAATCAAGAAGAGCGGGGAAGCGGCCGTTGCCCCATCTCGGAGCGTTCAACATGAGATAATCCGAGTAGCATCAATCTTTCGCCAGTCAGAAAATATACCTCTGTACTATGCTCCTCCCCCCAGCGGGGGGAGGTTGGGTGGGGGGCTACAGCGGAATTAACCGCCCTTTTCCCCCTCCCTGCCCCTCCCCCGCTGGGGGAGGGGAGTTGTTTGAGTGATTAACGGAAGATCAGCGCTACATCACGATGATATAATTAAGGCGCAGAACAGGGAGACACAACAGTGCGCGCGGCATGGAAAAGCGATAGAGGGTTGGTGCGTGAGAACAACGAGGACAGCGTGCTTGTGGATGCGGAAAACGGCATCTTTCTGCTGGCGGACGGCATGGGAGGCGGGCCGGCGGGCGAAGTGGCCAGCCAGCTTGCCGTAACCACGGCCCATGGGGCGCTGAGGCCGCTGTTTCGCGATGACGGACTGCAGGTGGAAGCGGTGCCGCGGCTTCTTGCCGGTGTCATGGCAACGGTGCATTCCACCGTGTTCAGGAAGACCCTTGCGGAACCGGCGCTTGCGGGCATGGGCACCACCCTGGATATGGCGATCGTGCGGGGAGAAACGGTTGTCATCTGCCATGTGGGGGACAGCAGGGTGTATCTCTATCGGCAGAAGCGCGTGCGGCAGATTACGACCGACGACAATTACGCTGCCGTGCTTGCCGCGAGCGGGAACGTCGCTCCCCATGCCATACCCGCACATTATAGGCACATCCTGACGCAGGCGGTCGGTGTCTCCGATGAACTGGTGCCGGAATTCCATCCCCCCGGCATCCGGCCGGGGGAGCTGATCCTCATGTGCAGCGACGGACTGACCGCAGCGCTGACCGACCCGGAGATCGGGGAGGTGATCAGCCGCAATGAGGAGCATTTTGACTCCATCCCGGTGGCCCTGGTGAATGCCGCCAACGCAAGAGGGGGACCGGACAACGTCTCCGTGGTCATCATCGACCCGCTCCCGGTACGCATCCCGCCAGGCCCGCCGAAAGGGGCTCTGCTCATACGATGACACGGGGTGACCCATGGCGCCAATAAGAGCTTCGAACGTGAACCGGCAATTTTCCCACGCCCTGATCACCGTCTTCATGTGCGGCGACGTCATGACCGGCCGGGGCATCGACCAGGTGCTGCCCCATCCGGGC
>DATBXI010000469.1:0-3983 GCA_036514355.1 Desulfuromonadaceae bacterium | reverse complement strand
CATCTTCATCCCCGGCATGTTCTCATGGCCACCACCGCCCCCCTTGAGCTGGGCTTCCGAGTCGATGAGGTAGCCGCCGGAGACCGCCACCTTGTCCCCCGGCTTGAGGCCGGACAGGATCTGCACCCGGTCGTCGGTGCGCTGGCCCAGCTGCACGTCACGGGGCTCGAACATGCCGGGCGAGCTCTCCACCCAGGCCACCTGGCGCTTGCCCGTATCCATGACCGCTGTTATGGGCACCACGATGGCCGCGCCCAGCGGCATCTTGATGGCGGCCCTGACGAACATGTCCGGCTTGAGCTTGAGGCCGGGGTTGGCCATCTCCACCCGAGCCTTCACGGTCCTGGTCTTGGGGTCCAGGAAGGGATAGACGAAGGCGACCCGGCCGGTGAACGGCTTGCCGGGGAAGGACTGGGACTGTATCTCCACCAGTTGCCCGACCTTGATGTTGGGGAATTCGTTCTCGTAGACCTCGATCTCCACCCACACCCGGGAGAGGTCGGCGATGTTGAACAGCACGTCGCCGATGTTGACGTACTGCCCCTGCTGGACCATCTTCTCGATCACCACCCCGGACAGCGGCGTGTAGATGGAGAGGCGGATATTCGGCTTGCCGGCCCGCTCCAGGTCGGCGATCTGGCTCTCCTTGACGCCGTACAGCATGAGGCGCTGTTTGGCCGAGGCCACCAGACCGTCGCCGTTGCCGGAGATGGAGGGGATGGGCGAGTTCTTCAACTGGTCCCGACTCTTGACGGCCAGCAGATACTCCTGCTGGGAGGCCAGCAGGTCGGGGGAATAGACCTCGGCCACCGGCCGCTCCTTGCCCACGTATTGCCCCACCGCATTGACGTGCAGCTTGTCGATACGCCCGGCGATCCAGGCCGTGACCTTGGCCTGGCGCGACTGGTCGTACTGCACGATCCCCACGGCGTTGATCTCCTTGTTCAGGCTCTCCTGCTTCACCTCCATTGTGGCCACATTGGCCATGACCCGCTGGGTGGGGGACAGGGAGACGTGGCCGAGCATGGCGGCCTGCTGTTTCTGCTCCGGCGTCTGGGTGGTGGCGCTCTGGGCCTCGTTCAGCTTCTTGATCAGCTCCATGCCGCAGATCGGGCAGGTGCCCGGCTTGTCCTTGATGATGAAGAGGTGCATGGGACAGGTGTAGAGCGGCGTGGCGGACTGCTCCTGGTGATTGTGGCCGTCGTCCTTGTGCAGACCGGCGTTTTTACCGAGCTTGCCGCTCTTGTAAAGCCAACTGAGGGCGACGACGGCCAGGGCCAGGATGGTCAGGGGGATGGATATCTTCTTGTTCAGGGCCATGGTGGGACCTCGTTGATGAAAGAATGTGTGCAGTCTCCCTCCCTTGAAGGGGGAGGAAACAAAGGTTAATGGTGGTCATGCCCCGCAAATGCGGGCCCGTTGCCCAGGTCCGCTCCCACCGTGGCCTCCAGCTGGGCCAGACGGATCTGGTAGTCGGCCAGGGAGTCGTAATAGTCCCGTTCATAGTTGAACAGGGTCAGTCGGCTGTCCAGCAGGGCAAGGAAATCGACCTTGCCCACCCGGTAGGCGATGACAGCCGATTCCAGGGCCTGTTCGGCCTGGGGGATGATACCCCCCTTGTACAGTTCCGCCAGCCTGCGGCGCCGCTCCATCTGGGAGATGAGGTCGGCGATGGTGGCGCGGATGCTGTTGCGGGCGTCATTTAGTTCCGCCGTGGACATGGCCTGCTCCGAGGCGGCCTCGGCCAGCGCGGCATGGCGGCGTTCCCGCTGCACCGGGAGGTTGAAGGTGACCCCCAGGGTGTACATGTCCTCCCCGTTGTTCCCCATGGCCGGATCGCGCTGCATGTATTCGAAGAAGACGTTGAAATCAGGATAGAATTCCTTGGTCGCCAGAGCCTGGGCTGCCCCGCTCTTGCCGATCTGGGACCGCATCCCCTTGAGGAGCGGACGGTTCTGTTCTGCCCGGGCCAGCAGTTCCGCGCCGCTCTGGGCAAGGGGGACGATCTGCGGGTCGGGGATGGCGCCGACCGGGGTGTCCACGGGACGGTAGAGCAGGCTGTTCAGCCTGATCTCCAGGCCGCGCCGCTGTTGCTCAAGGGTGATGCGCATGTCCAGGAGTTTCGATTTTTCCAGTTGGGCCTTGAAGATGTCCTGCTGAACCCCCTGTCCCACTGCGTAGCGGTTTTCGGCGATGGTGATGAAGTCCTCCAGGATGCGCAGGTTCTTGGCAAGGATCTCCAGGGATTTGTCGGTGAAATAGAGCTGGTAGTAGGTCTCCTTGACGCCCCGGACGATGTCCACGATGCGCTCCTCCCGGTTCCAGTGGGCAGCTTCGGCGTCGAGCCGGGCCACGTCGCCGCGCAGGTCGCGTTTGCCGAACCAGGGGAGCTGCTGGCTGATGCCCACCACCTTCTGGGTCATGCTGTCGCGCCGGAAGTTGAGCGGGTCGCTGATGACGCCGTTCTGGATCTTCAGCGTCAGCATGGGATCGTCCAGGCTGCCGGCCTGTTTGGCCTTGTTTTCCAGCATCCTGAGGTGGGCATCGGATGCCTTGACCTCGGGGTTGTTCTCCAGGGCGTGCTTCACCAGGCTAGCCAGGTTCTCCGTCGGCTTGGCCCCGTCGGCGCGGCTGACGCCCGGAAGGAGGGCGGCGGCAAGCAGGGCAAGGAAAAGGATGCGGGTTTTCATGGGCGCCTCGGTTTGTGCGTTGTCATGCAACGCTTATATCAAGGGGTGTGCCAAGATTACAATATGCTGATTATACGGCAATTATCTGTGATGTACAGAAAGGCGGGGCGTCAGTTGTGTGGAATATTCTACAAGGATGTAAGGATATTCTTCATTGAGGCCTCATAACCCCTCCCGCCCTCCCCTTAACTTAAGGGGAGGAGAATGATTCCCCCTCTTAAGCTAAGAGGGGGTGAGGGGGAGTTATGATTGGTCTGAATAGGCGTAGCTATTTTTCCGGAGGGGTAATGCCGTACTTCTCCATGCGGTAGATCAGCGTGTGCCGGGGGATGCGGAGGAACCGCGCCGCCGCGGTCTGGTTCCACTGGTTGCGCTCCAGGGCCGCCACCACAACCTCCCGCTCCAGCTGTTCCAGGGAATACCCGTCGTCCGGCAGGTTGACCACCCCGCCCCCACCCATGGAAACGCCGGGCGAGCCGCCGCTTTTGACCTTGTCCGGCAGGTCGGCGCTGGTGATGGTGTCGCCGCTGCGCATGATCAACAGCCGCTCCACCAGGTTCTCCAGCTCCCGCACGTTGCCGGGCCAGGCGTAGGCGGCGAGGAGGTCGAAGGCCTCCTTGTCGAAGGTTACCCTGTCCGCGCCGTGCTTGGCGCAGAAGTGGCGCAGCAGCAGCGGGATATCCGCCCGCCGCTGACGCATGGGGGGCAGGTGGATCGGGATCACCGCCAGACGGTAGTAGAGGTCCTCGCGGAACTGCCCGTCGGCTATGGACTGCTCCACGTCACGGTTGGTGGCCGCCACCACCCGCACGTCCAGCTTGATCGACTTTGCCCCCCCGACGGGCTCGATCTCCCGTTCCTGCAAGGCCCGGAGCAGCTTGGGCTGCAGCTCCACCGGCAGCTCACCTACCTCGTCCAGGAAGATCGTCCCGCCATCGGCCAGAGCGAACTTGCCGGTCTTGTCCTTGACCGCGCCGGTGAAGGCCCCCTTCACGTGGCCGAACAGCTCGCTCTCCAGCAGGTCGTGGGGGATGGCGGCGCAGTTGATGGCCACGAACGGCCCCTCATGGCGCCCACTCGCCGCATGGATCGAGCGGGCCACCAGCTCCTTGCCGGTGCCCGATTCGCCGGTGATCAGCACCGAGGCCTCGGTGTCCGCCACCTTGCGGACGACCTCGAAGACCTTTTCCATCTCCTTTGACGAGCCGACCATGGTGCGGAAATCGGCCCGGTCGGAGAGTTCACTCTTCAGCCTCTTGTTCTCCGCCGCCAGGCCGGTGAATTGCAGCGCTT
>DATBXI010000468.1:0-2936 GCA_036514355.1 Desulfuromonadaceae bacterium | reverse complement strand
GAAGGAGCGGGTCTGGGAGCCGTCGCCGAAGATCGTGATGTCCTCGTTTTTCAGGGCCTGGAGGATGAAGTTGGAGACAACACGGCCGTCGTTCTCGGCCATGCGGGGGCCGTAGGTGTTGAAGATGCGGATGATGCGGATATCCACGCCGTTCTGGCGGTGATAGTCCATCATCAGGGTCTCGGCCACCCGTTTCCCCTCGTCGTAGCAACTGCGCGGCCCTAGGGGGTTGACGTTGCCCCAGTATCCCTCGGTCTGGGGATGTACCTGGGGATCGCCGTAGACCTCGGAGGTGGATGCCTGCAGGATGCGGGCTTTCACCCGTTTGGCCATGCCCAGCATGTTGATGGCGCCCATGACGCTGGTCTTGACCGTCTTGACCGGATTGTACTGGTAGTGCACGGGCGAGGCGGGGCAGGCCAGGTTGTAGATGCGGTCCACCTCCAGCAGGATCGGCTCGACGATGTCATGGCGGATCAGCTCGAAGCGGCGGCTGTCCATCAGGTGGTTGATGTTCTCCTTGCTGCCGGTGAAGAAGTTGTCCAGGCAGATGACATCATGTCCCTCATTCAGGAGGCGTTCGCAGAGGTGCGAGCCGATAAACCCGGCGCCGCCGGTGACCAGGATGCGCATGTTATCTCACCTCGCAGACGCCGTTGCCGCATCTCCCCAGCGGGATATAGCTGAAACCCGCCTGGGCCATGCGATCCGGCTTGTACAGGTTGCGGCCGTCCACGATGAGCGGCGTTTTCAGGGCCGACTTGATGCGGTCGAAGTCGGGATTCCGGTATTCGCTCCAATCGGTGATGATGGCCAGGGCATCGGCGTTTTCCAGGATGGCGTACTGGTTGCTGCTGTACTCGATCCGGTCGCCGAAGTGCTTCCGGGCCTCCTTGATGGCCTCCGGGTCATGGGCGCGCACCGTGGCGCCGGCAGCCAGCAAGCGTTCGATGATGGTGATGGCCGGGGCTTCGCGCATGTCGTCGGTGCGCGGCTTGAAGGAAAGCCCCCAGCAGGCGATGGTGCGCCCGGTAAGCGGCTGCTCCTCGTCGGGAGTTCCCAAGGCCTTGATGAGCTTGTTGGCAAGCACCTCTTTCTGAAGCTCGTTGACCTCCTCCACCGCCTTGAGCAGCAGGAAGTCGTAGTTGCATTCCTCGGCGGTGCGGATCAGGGCCTTGACGTCCTTGGGGAAGCAGGAGCCGCCGTAACCGGGACCGGGGAAGAGAAAGTCGTAGCCGATGCGGGAGTCGGAGCCGATCCCCTCGCGCACCGCGGCCACGTCGGCGCCCATGCGTTCGCACAGGTTGGCGATCTGGTTCATGAAGGAAATGCGGGTGGCCAGCATGGCGTTGGCGGCGTACTTGGTCATCTCGGCGCTGCGGATGTCCATGATGATCATGCGGTTCTGCTTGCGCATGAACGGGTCGTAGAGCTCCTTCATGATCTCGGCGGTGCGGACGTTGTCGGTGCCGATTACCACCCGGTCGGGCTTCATGAAGTCGTCGATGGCGGCCCCTTCCTTGAGGAATTCCGGGTTGGAGACCACGTCGAACTCGAAATCCACGCCCCGGGCCGCGAGTTCCTCCCGGACGGCCGTCCGCACCTTGTCGGCCGTGCCCACCGGTACGGTGGACTTGTCCACGATGATCCGGAAGCCGTTCATGGTGCGTCCGATGTCCCGGGCCACACCCAGTACGTATTTCAGGTCGGCCGAGCCGTCCTCGCCCGGCGGCGTGCCCACGGCGATGAAGCAGACCAGCGACTTCTGCACCGCCTCGGTCATGTCTGTGGTAAACGCAAGCCTGCCCTCGGCCTGGTTGCGCAGCACCATTTCCTTCAGGCCCGGCTCGTAGATGGGGATAATGCCCTGCTTGAGGCCGTCGATCTTGGCCGTGTCCACGTCCACGGCAATGACCGTGTTGCCGCTCTCGGCAAAACAGGCGGCAGCAACAAGACCCACGTAGCCGGCGCCGAAAATGCAAATCTTCATTCAGTGCTCCAGAAGTTGGGATAATTGCCCGTGTATAACACAATATCCGCGCGTAATTCCAGCAATTTATTGTCCGGCCGCCGCGTCGTTCCTGATCCGCAGGGCCTCGGCATAGGCCTCGTTTCGTGAAACACCGGTAATCTCGGCCGCTTTGCGGGCCGCATCCTTCACCGACATGCCCTCCACGTCCATCAGGTTCCGCACGACCTCCTCCAGCGGCAGCGGTGCCTGTTGCACCGCTGCCCCCGGTGCCACCAGGATGACCACCTCGCCCCGGATCGCACCGTGTGCAATAGTGGCAATAACCTCCGAAACCGTGCCGCGGATGAACTCCTCGTAAATCTTGGTCAACTCCCGCGCCACCACGATCCGCCGTTCGCCCAGCACCTCGCGGATGTCGTTCAGGGTCGCCTCCAGGCGGTGGGGCGCCTCGTAGAGCAGCAGGGTGCCGGGAAGCCCTGACATCTCCATCAGAAACGCGCGGCGCTTGCCCTGGCGGGGAGGAGGGAACCCGGCAAAGGTGAAGCAGTCGCTGGGCAGCCCCGCGGCGGAGAGGGCGGTTACGGCGGCGCAGGCGCCGGGTATGGGGATGACCGGGATGCCTTCCGCGACCGCATCCCGCACCAGGTTGAAACCGGGGTCGGAGACGCACGGCGTGCCGGCATCGGAGATCAGGGCCACGGATTTGCCCTGGCGCAGGGCGTCGAGAATGCGTTCTCCCTTGAACTGCTGGTTGTGATCGAAGTAGGAGGTCAGTGGTTTGGAAATGTTGAAGTGGTTGAGCAGCTTGAGGGAGTGGCGGGTATCCTCAGCGGCGATCAGGTCCACCTGGTTCAGGATGCGCACGGCGCGGAAGGTCATGTCTTCCAGGTTGCCGATGGGGGTGGCGACGATATAAAGGGTAGCAGGGGGCATGGGGTGTCCTTGTTCCGTGAATCAACGGCTC
>DATBXI010000467.1:0-13944 GCA_036514355.1 Desulfuromonadaceae bacterium | reverse complement strand
CAAAATCCCACTCGCGGGCTGCGCGTCGGGTGTGGCGGAGGGCCTCCACATCGTTCTCGAAGAAACAGTAGCCGATGTTGATCCGGTCCCAGTCCGCCGGGTTCATGGGATGGAAGTCATGGCCGCTGATGCAGTGGAGGGTGACCCCCTCTATGGGCGGAAGCTTGGCAACCTCCCTTGACAGGTACTCTCCGGCGATACCCCAGCCGTGAGTCCGGCCGCTGGGCATGGAAACTCTCATCTCAACTCTGCGCCATTATCGGCTGATTCCATCAGCCTCAAGGTTTCCTGGGCTTCCCGGTCCCACGGCTGCAGGGCAAGCACCCGCTCCAGGAAAAACCTGGCTTCAGCTGCGTTCCCGATCTGACCGCAAACATAGGCAATCGCCTTGAGAATCTCGATATCCTGAGGTGTCTTGGCCTGAAGACGCACATAGATCCGAAGCGCCTCTTCCAAGTCTCCAAATCCTACACAAAGCAGGTCTGCCAGGTTTTTTTGAAAAACGGTGTTGGCGGGTTTAAGCCGGATCGCCGCTTCATGGTGACTGCGGGAGCGCTGGAGATCTCCCTGGCGCTGGTACAGGACACCCAGGTCGTTATGGGCCGGAGCGTGGTCGTTATCCCGTTCCAGCACTGCTTCGAGCTGGCGGATGGCTTCGTCCGTCTTGCCGGCATTTGCAAGGGAGAGAGCATCACGGTACAGTTCCTCAGTTGAGCGCACCGTTTCGGGCTGTTGCTTGGGCAAAGAAGCGGGAAGCGGCTGGGCAACGGGTGCGGATACCACCACCGGAGCCTCCTGGCACGTCAGCGGAGAACCCATGGAAATCCGGGGGATGTCGGCTGGGGCCGCCAGAGCAGCCCCCAGCTGTTGCAGGGCCTGCCGCGCCTCGACGTTGCTGTCGTCGAGCTGCCTGGTGCGGGTGAAGTATTGCCGTGCCTGCTCCCTGCGCCCGATCCGCAGGCTGATGGTACCCAGGGCATTGAGCGCCTCGATGTCAAAGGGGTTATCCTTGAGGATGTCCAGGTAGATATGGATGGCGTCGCCCGTCCAGTCCAATTCCGCAAAATAGAAATCCGCCAGGTTTTTCCGATAGGTGGTGTTCGTGGGTTCCAGCTTGTGGGCCTTTTCATGGTGTGCCAAGGCCTTGAGGGAGTTTCCGGCCTGATAAAAAAGCACTGCGAGATCGTTGTGAGCCTGGCCGGACTCGGGATAGATTTTCAAAAAATCCTGAATATGCCGGATCGCCTCGTCGGCCTCGACATCGCGGACAACCGCCAGTATCCGCTCGTAGGTGGCGGCCCCTTCGATGGCAATCAGGTTTTGATTGGTAGGTATCGGCATACATCTCCTCGCAAACTCGTGTGATAATTAAATGAATGGTAGAGAAAACCCGGCAGAAATTCAATAAAAAACCTCAGAACGGCGTTGAGTTGGCTCCGTCAACCGCGTTGGCAGTCTGGTCCATGGTCCGGCCCTGCGCATCCTTGCCGTTGAAGGTGAAGACTAAGTGGGACGGGTCGATCACGGCATCGCCCGTAGAGTTCTGGTTGATCCGGAAACTGACGGTCGCTTCATAGGTAAGGGCATTATACATGATCGAATCGGGATTGGTGCGGACGGTGGCATCCTTGCTGGATAACGGCATCATGTAATTGTAATAACCGGCCTGGGTGCTGTTGGCGCGCGAGATCGTCCAATTGGTGGGATTCGTGATCGAACTGACATCCATGGCATTGCTGAAGGCGATGGTGACGGAGAATTCCTTGGAACTGTTGGGAACAGTCAATGACGGATCCAGATACCAGAGTGGGGTCCCCGGACCAAGGATGCTGTTAAATTTATTACTTTGAGTAACGGTGGTATCTATTGCCACCATCTGGGGCTTGTTGAGCACGGAGTTCAACTGCGTGGCTAGGGTGGCGTCCGAGTTCTGTAGAATCGACAGCTGTTTTTTGGCTTCGTCCATCTGCCCCAGTCCACTGTAAGCCACACCGAGTTCATAGTTGGCAGCGGGGAAATCGGGTTTCAGGGTGAGCGATTTTGTCAGGTTCTTCACCGCATCCTTATAGTCCCCCTTCTTGTTGTAGACCTCTCCCAAGGCATAGTAGACGTTCCCGTCTTTCGGGGAAATCTTCTCTGTTTTCTGGAATTGCGCCAGCGCACCGTCGAGATTGCCCTGCGTGAGGTATTGCTGCCCCAGGGTGTAGGGGGCAATCGGGTCTCTGGGGTTCAACTGCTCCGCTTTCTTGAATGCCTTTTCCGAGTCGCCGTACTGCTTGTTCTGCAGGTAGGCATTGCCCAGGCTGACGTAGGCAGTCTGCAGCGTGGGCGCGGTGGCGGTCAATGTTGACTTGGAGGGTGGGGGTGCGGCGTACGCACTGGCCGTGGTGCTCATGATGCTCACCAGCTGTTTAAATGCCTTGATGGCGTCGGAATTCTTTCCCTGGGACAGGTATATCTGGCCCAAATACTTGTAGGCCGTGGTGTTCTGCGGATCCAGAGCCAGAGCCTTCTTGAACGTGGTGGCCGCCTGATCATTCTGCTTGTTCGCCATGAAGGTCGCAGCCTGCTGTATGGCGTACTGGGCCAGCTGCTTACGCTGACTCTGGGCGTTGTCATAGACCGATGCCAGGTCAATGGTCCCGCTCGTGGAATCAAAAATTGAGGAACTCATGGCACGTGCTCCTTCTGTGGATATTCACTCATACATTACATATCGGAAAAACGGGCCGTTTATTTAACTGCCTGCCATGGAAAAACGGCGCGGCCGCCCGTTGCCCCGCTTTGCGACGCAAAACTCTATCCGTGGGCAACTCCCGTCCCGTGGCACAGGGTCATTCGGTATCACCGGTAAGCCGTTAACCGCTAGAGGAGAAGGCTCAGTTCTGCTGCCACGGCACGGAAGACATCCGCCCAGTCATGCGGCCGTGTCTGCCTGAACAGCCTCATGGTCGGATACCAGGGGGAATCCCTGCGATCCAGCATCCAGCGCCAGTTGGGCACGCGGGACAACAGGCACCAGACCGGCCTGCCCAGTGCCCCGGCCATGTGCACCGTGGTATTGTCGATCGATATGACCAGGTCAAGGCCGGCGACCTGAGCGGCAAAATCGTCCAGATCGCGCAATTGGTCCACATCATCCCACGAATGGATGCAGGGCCCTCCCTGTTCCTGGAGTTCCCGGATCTCACGGGCGCAGTCGCCGTATTGCAGGTTGATGAAATGAATCCCCGGGATGGCGAACACATCCCGCCACTGGCCGAGGCTGGCGGAGCGCATCCGATTGAGTTCCGTCCGTATCCCGCCACGCCAGGCAATGCCGACTTTCAGCCCATCCCCCAGGGCATCATAACGGCTTCGCCACGTGCAAAGCGCATCCTGATCGGGGATGAGCCATGGACCGCGCTCCTTGAACGCACTCCAGGAATTTCTGCAGTAAAGGGGCAGCGAGCCCAGGGCCAGCTTGAAATCTGCGTGCGGCAGGCCAGCCGGCAAGGCGGCCTCATCGCGTCCCGTTGCTCCAACAACCGAGATGGCGGGAAATGACCGGGCAAAGAGCGGTACGAGCCGGCTGTCGCATTCGAGGATACAATGGCCGGCTTGCATGCAGACGTCGTCGAGGCACGAGGAGAACATGAGCTCTTCCCCCACACCCTGTTCCCCGTAGACGAAGATGGTTGCGCCCTTCAGGTCAGCGCCGTTGTAGCGGGGCATCCCCAACTGCCCATGGGGGTCTTTCTGGGTGCTGAGCCGCCATTCATACCCGCTCCATCCTGCTGCGAAATCTCCGTGCTGCAGATGGAGCAGGCCGAGGTTCCATCGGGCCTCCCCGTTGTCGGGACGTATGGCCAGCGCCTGCCGGAAGGCCACCGCCGCCTCCTCGGACAGCCCCATCTCCATGTTGATCACACCGAGATTGCTGTGGGCCTGCGTGGAGTTCGGGTTGAGGGCCAGGGAACGCAGAGAGGTATTTTTCGCCTCCTCAAGCCTTCCCAGTTCTTTCAGCGTGACCGCGAGATTGTCAAGAGTCCCGGCATGGTCCGGCGTCAGGGCAAGGGCACGGCGCAATGCCTGCTCAGACTCTTCCAGGCGGGAAAGAGTGCGCAGCACCGCGCCCAGGTTGTTGCAGGCCATGGCCAGATCGGGGTTGATCTCCAATGCCCGCCGGCAGGCCTGTTCCGCTTCCGCCAGTCTCCCGAGCGCATGCAGCACCGTCCCGAGGTTGTTGTGGGCCATGGCGTACCCCGGCTGTATCGACAGGGTGTGACGAAATGCGTGCTCCGCCTCTTCCAGGCGCCCCAGGTTCTGGAGCGCCTTGCCGAGGATGTTGTGGGCCGCGGCAAGTCCCGGATATATCGTCAGCGCCTGCCGGCAGGCCTGTTCCGCCTCTTCAAACCGGCCCATGTCCTGGAGCGCATTGGCGAGATTGCAATAAAGTTCCACCACGTCCGGCCGTATGGCCAGGGCTTGGCGGTATACTCCTTCAGCCTCGGCTGCCTTACCGGACTCCTGCAGGACCGACCCGAGGTTGTTGTACGCCGTCACATAGTCGGGCTTGAGCGCAATGGCCTCCCGATAGCACCGTGCGGCCTCCTCCGGTCGCGCGAGGCCGCGGTATGCCTGGCCCAGGTTGTTGAGGGCGGCCGGGCTCGTAGCGTGCTGCAGGGCCTTTTCGATCAACTCCACCGCGATGTCGTTTCTCCCGACCTGGTGGGCCAACAGTCCGAGCAGGTGCAATGCGTCGAAGTTCTCCGGATCGACGTCCAAGGCCTGCCGGTAGAGGCGTTCCGCCTCTGACGCGTTCCCTGAGCTGTGATGTTGGAAGGCGCTTTCAACCAACAGCGCGCATGCCGATACTGGTAAACCCGAATGCTCCACGCATCCCCCTGCTTTTCCGAAACGCCGCCGGCAATGGGGGCAACCACGCCGATACGACCATCCTGTCTAGTTCCTGTCAATCACCGTCCGTGCGGGACACCCCTGATTTCAGCGAACATGCGATCCGTTGCACCACATCCGCCCAACCACCCGACCGCGCCTGCCGGAACAGCCGCATCGCGGGGTACCAAGGTGAGTCGTCGCGAGCCAACATCCAGCGCCAGTCAGGCGCATGGGGCAGCATGACCCAGGTCGCTTTGCCCATGGCGCCCGCCAGGTGAGCCACGGCTGTGTCCACGGTGATGACCAGGTCGAGCCGGGCAATCTGGGCGGCCGTATCGGCGAAGTCGTGGCAATGGCCCGTGAGATCTGCCATCGGGAACGGCAGCGCCTGTGCCCACCCCACCTGCAGCGAATGCCACGAAACAGCGTCTATCTCCGCCAACGACGCCAGCAACTCCGCCGGGCAGCTCCGCCCCGGATCGGGATAGGCCTTTCCGGCCCAGCACAGGCCAATCTTACGTTGCTCAGTGTCAATTATCTGACTTCTCCAAAACGGGAGACGGTCGGCAGGTGGCGCCACATAGGGGACATTCGCAGGAATGGTCGCCGCGGTCGTGTCAAAGATCATGGGCAGGCTCATGAGGGGTACCTGCAGGTCAAATGCGGGCAGCGGCGCTCCCGTGGCAACCACGCGGATATCGCCCTCCAGGCGTTCCATCAGCGCCACCAGCGGCGGCTGGCATTCGAAGACGACCCGGCCGCCCAGGGCCGCAACCAACGGTACGTACCGGCAGAACTGAAGCGTATCGCCAAACCCCTGCTCGGCATGGATCAGGATGGTCCTGCCGGCAAGGGGCTCCCCCTGCCAGCGGGGCTGGGCAAATGTCCGCTGCGGCGAGGTGAATCCCCGCTTATGCCAGCGCCACTCGTATTCCCGCCATCCCTCACGGTAATCGCCCCTCAGAAGGAGCAGCAGTGCCCGGTTCCAGTGGGCCTCGGCATGGTCGGGCGCCGCATCCAGCACGGTCTCGCAAGCACCCAGCGCCTCAGCCGCCAGTCCCAGGGCCTGGTAACAGGTGGCCAGGGCCACGCGGCAATCATGCAATTTCGGAACCAACTCCAGCGCCCGCACGTAGCTCTCAGCCGCCTCCGCATAGCGGTACAATGCCAGCAGGGCATTGCCGCGGTTGTTCCATGCCGCCGCAAGGGTCGGCGCGCTGCCCAGTGCCCTGTCGTAGGCCGATACCGCCTCGTCGAATTTTCCGAGCAAATGAAGGGCGTATCCCAGGGAGACGGCGGCATCGGGGAAATCGGGGGACAGAGTCAGGGCTTTTCTGAACTGGAAAACCGCCTCGGGCGTCTTGCCCGCCTGCAGCAGGGCCAAACCCAGCTCATGGATCTCCCCGGCCACCTCCCGTTTCGTGCCAGCGTTAGAGGGCATGAGTTCGTGCCTGCCGATGGATCACGACACCCTCGTACGCCGCTCCGGCCGTTCGATGCCGAACTTCTCCAGGCGGTACTGGAGGGTTTTGTAGCTCATGCCCAAAAGGGGCGCCGCCTTGCCGATCACCCACTCGGCCCTCTCCATGGCCTTGATGATCAATCCCTTTTCCAACTCCTCAAAGGCGATCCCCTCGGGTGGCAGATCAAAGGGGACCCCCCCGGCCAGGGCCGTGGCCGCGGTGATCTCGACCGGCAGGTCCGTCGCCTCGATGTAGTTGCTCTCGGCCATCAGCACTGAACGCTCGATGACCGACTCCAACTGGCGCACGTTGCCGGGCCAGGTGTAGGTCATCAGCAGCTTGAGCGCCGGCTTGGAGATGCCGTCCATGGCGATGCCCGTGGCTTGGCTGTACTTCCGCATGAAGAACTCTGCCAAGCTTTTGACATCACTGCCCCGCTCACGCAGGGGGGGGAGGTTGATGCGGATCACGTTTAAGCGGTAGAACAGGTCCTCGCGGAAGCCCCCCTTCCGGATCTCCTGTTCCAGCTCCTTGTTGGTGGCGGAAACGATGCGCACGTCCAGGGGGATGTTGACCTTTCCCCCCACCCGGCGAATCTCCTTCTCCTGGATGGCCCTAAGCAGCTTGGCCTGCATGGCCACGTTCATCTCGCCGATCTCGTCCAGGAAGACCGTGCCGCCGTTGGCCGCCTCGAAGATGCCGATCTCGCGCACATTGGCCCCGGTAAAGCTCCCCTTTTCGTGGCCGAACAGTTCACTCTCGATCAGGGTGTCCGGTATGGCGGCGCAGTTGATGGCCAGAAACGGCTTGTCCCGGCGCTGACTGCCGTCGTGGATGGCGCGGGCCACCAGTTCCTTGCCCGTGCCCGATTCGCCCACGATCAGCACCGTGGAGGTGGTGGCCGCGATCTTGGCGACCACCCGGAAGACCTCGCGCATCTTGGGGTGTTCGCCCAGCATGTTGGGGATGGTCTGGATGGCCTCCACCCGCTTCTGCAGGACGCGGTTCTCGCGCACCAGTCCGATGCGTTCAAAGGCGCGCGCCAGGGTCAGCAACAGGTTGTCCCGCTCCAGCGGCTTCTCCAGGTAGTCGAAGGCCCCCTTTTTCATGGCCTCCACGGCGGAATCCACCGTGCCATGGGCGGTCATGAGGATCACGCACTGCTGCGGATCGTCGGCCAAAACCCGCTCCAGCAGGTCCAGTCCGCTCTGACCCTGCATCTTCAGGTCGGTCAAAATCAGGTCGAATTCCCGCTTTTCCAGTTGGTCCAGGGCTTCCCGCACGCCGGAGACGTCAACAATGTCATACCCTTCCTTCTTGAGGATGACGTTCAGGATGTCCCGCTGTCCCTTTTCATCATCCACAATCAGTATGCTGCCGCTATGTTCGTGAGTGCCCATTGGTTCCTCGGTTGGAATGGTGTTGAGAACAATCAGATGGTGTTAACCCGTGGTTTCTTCCGCCTTCAGCGGCAACAGCACCGTGAAGGTCGTGCCTGCCCCCGGTGCGCTCTCCACCCGGATCTCGCCACCGTGCTCCCGGATGATCCGTTCGGTGATGGCCAGGCCAAGGCCGATGCCCACATCCTTGGTGGTGAAGTACGGCTGGAATATCTTGGCAATGTCGTCCGCGTTGATGCCGCTCCCCTGGTCGCCGAAGGTCAGGCACGCCCGCCCCTGCTCCTTGTCCAGGGAGGCACCCAGGGTGATGGTGCCGCCGTCGTCCATGGCCTGGATGGAGTTGTTGAGGAAATTGAGCATGCAGTTCCGCAGCAGTTCCTGATCGACCCACAACAGGGGCAGATCGTGGTCCAGCTGCTGTTCGACGCGGATGCGCTGCTGGCCCAGTCGGTCGCTGACCAGCGGCAGCACCTTTGCCAGGATGTCGCCATAGGCCACCAGGGTCCGCCGCAGCTTGAGCGGCCGGCCGTAGTTCATGAAGTTGAGCACCATGTAGTTGGCCCGGCGCACCTCCTCCTTGATCTTATCGGCCAGCGACTCGATCTCCGCACACCTGTCGCCGCAGAGCGGCACCATCTCGCCCTTGAGATGGTCGATGGCCAGACTGATGTAGTTGAGCGGGTTGCGGATCTCATGGGCGATCCCCGAGGCCAGCTGGCCGACCCGGGACAGGTGTTCGGCCTCGTAGAGCCGCTTTTCCAGCGCCTCGCGTTCCCGCAGCTTTTCCACCATGTTGTTGAAGCCGTGGGCCAGTTCCCCGATTTCGTCCTGGCTCTCCACCGGGATGGTCACCGACAGGTCGCCGGCGGAAACGCGCTTGAAATCACCCACCAACCGGTTGATCGGATCGGTGTAGCGCCGCGCCAGGTAGATGGTGAAGGCAATGCCGACGGCAAAGACCATGCAGGTTGCGAACAGCCGGCGGATGAAATTGGCGTGCTGGATATCGCGGATCTTGTCCAGCAGCATGTTGATCTGGACATACCCCAATTGCTCGTCCCCCACAATGACCGGCACCACCACTTCGTAGGGCTTCTGGGTCAGGACCGTTGCCCCCGACTGCTGCCGCCGCGCCGCGTGGACCCCCTTCTCCAGTTTCTTGATGTCGCGTTTCTTGCCTATCTTCTCGGGATCGGAGGAATCGATGATCTCCCCCTCGTTGCTGATGATGTTGATCTCGTTGATCCCCTTGTCCCGGGCCTTGTTGAGGTAATCGGTCAGACGGGAGGTCTCGGCCTCCGAGGTGAGATCCTCGATGCTCATCTGGACGGCCTTGGATATCTCCTGGGAGCTCTCCTGGATCTCGTGGACCAGGTCGTTCTGTGCATACTGGTTGAGCATGAACAGGGTCAGCATGGCGAGGACCAGCAGGGTGAGCATGATGATGACGAGCTTGGCGTTGAGTTTCATGGAGACTCGTGCGTACGCGAAGATACGTTAAATAGATAGACTATAACGCAGGCGGGAAGCGGAACACAAGTGCTATCAGCGGCAACAGGGCACTGTGCTGTTGACACCCGCCAGGGGGGAATGATACATACAGCGGTCATGCTCAGACACGCCCTGTCACCATTTAACATACTCATACTGTGCGCTTTTGTGCTGCTCGGCGGCTGCACCAGCCATATCCCGCGGGAAAAGCTCCCCTTTCCCCTGAGCTGCGACACGTGCGACGAGAACGCCAAGCTGGTGACGGTGCCCCTGCCGGTCATCGCCTCCAGCCCCAACGAGGGGATAACCTCCGGAGCCCTGGCGGCCCTGCTGCTCCACAACAAAAACGACGAGATCACCACGATGCTGGCGCCCCAGGTGAACTACAACGACAACTTCGGCGTCACCTTTTCTTTGTACGGCGCCTTCTTCCCCAATCCCGAGCGCAACGTGGAGATCAACCTCGCCCAGGCCACCCGCATCAACCACGACTATGAATTCAAGATCAAGGACACATCGTACCTGGACAAGAAGCTCGAACTCACCGGCTTTGTCTACAAATTCGCCGACGGCTCAGCCCGCTTCTTCGGCTTTGAGGCCAAAAGCCCGGTCCAGCGGGAATCCAACTACACCGACGACGAGGTGGGGTTCACCCTTTCAACCGGCTACCAGGTTGGCAAACATTTTCAGCTGGTCGTCGGAGAGCGCTTCCGCGACGTGGATATCCGGCCGGGCGCGGTAAGCTCCGTACCCTATATCAAGGACCGGTTCAGCGCCAGGAGGGTGCCGGGCATCAACGGCTTCACCGCCCATGCCCAGCGCCTGTCGCTGGTCTACAGCACCCTGGACAACAAGGATACCCCCACCTACGGCGGCTACGCCCGGGCCACGATAGAGACCAGCTTCAAGGCCCTGGGCAGTACCCAGGACTACCACCACTACGAAACCGAAATGAAGGGGTTCATCCCCCTCGACAATGCCCGCTACATCAGCGTGTTCCGTTTCATGTACAACCAGACCCTGGGGGACAACGTCCCCTTCCTGGAGCAGAGTATCCTCGGCGGCGAGACCACCCTGCGCGGCTACGGGCGCAACCGGTTCATCGACAACAGCTTCCTGCTCTGCAATCTGGAGGAACGCATCCGGCTCTTCCGCTGGGAGATATTCAACGTTACCGCCGATTGGGAGCTCGCACCCTTCTTCGACGTGGGCGCGGTGATGAAATCTTTCGACAAGGCCCATTCCAGCGATTTCGAGTACAACCCCGGCATCGGCTTCCGCGCCATCGTCCGCCCCAACATCGTCGGCCGGGTGGATCTGGGCATCGGACGGGAGGGGCCGGCCATCTTCGTCGGCCTGGGGTATCCGTTTTAAAAGCGGTTCGGTGTTCGATGTTCGATGTTTAACATGGAACTTCGAACCTGGAACCTCGAACAATAAAAAGGGCGGCGTCAGCCGCTCAATTCCCCTTCCAGTCGCTGCATGCGATACATTCGGGCGTACGCGCCATCCCGCTCCAGCAGCTCGGCCGGGCTCCCGGCCTCCGCTATGGTGCCGTCACGCAGCACGAATACCCGGTCACAATCCCTGAATGCCGACAGACGGTGCGAGACGATCAGCACGGTTCTGCCGGCGCACAATCGGCCCATCTCGGCCAATATCTCCTCTTCGTATCCCGCATCCACAGCAGAAAGCGGGTCGTCCAGCAACAGGATGCGGGGATCGGCCGCCAGGGCCCGGGCAATGGAGAGCCGTTGCTTCTGCCCACCCGACAAGGTCACCCCCTTTTCCCCCACGAGCGTTTCCAGGCCTTCACGGAACCGCTCCACATCAGCGGTCAGGCTCACCTTATCCACCAGTTCTTCGATCCCGGCCAGGCCGTCGGCTGCGCCGTAGCCGATGTTTTCCCGAATGCTGCGGGAGAAGAGGAACGCCTCCTGGGGCACATACCCGATCAGGTCGCGCAGGCTGGCCAGTGAAATCCTGTTGATGTCGCGGCCGTCGATGAATATCTGCCCCGGGCCGACCGGCAGCAAACGGAGCAGCAGCTTGAGCAGCGTCGATTTTCCGCTCCCCACCTCGCCGGCAATGCCGATCCGCTCGCCGGCCGCAATGGAGCAGGAGAGTCCGTCGAGCACCGGTGCCGGGCCGTAACCGAACGAGAGCCCGCGGAGCTCGATGCCCTGCCGCACGTCCCCGAGCGGTTCCGCATCCTCACCATCGGCAACGGCCGGCTCCGCCCCCAGTATCATGGCCAGGCGCGACATGGAGGCAGCCCCGCGTTGCATCATGGTCAATATCCACCCCATCATGGCGGTGGGCCAGACCAGCATGGCCAGGTAGCCGCTGAAGGCCACGAAATCCCCCAGTGTCATGGCGCCGCCGATCACCAGCCGCCCCCCCATGAACAGTACGATCAGGGTGCCGGCCCCGGTGGCGGCGGCCATTACCGGCAGCAGCACGCCGCGCAGCCGCGCCAGGCGCAGGTTGCAGGCCAGATAGCGGCCCGAGGCATCCCCGAACAATCCCTGAAAATACTCTTCACGGCAGTAGGACTTAATCAGCCGCACCGTTGAAACCGCCTCCTCGGCCAGGCTCGACAGGTGGGCCAGCTCCTCCTGCGACTCCAGGGAGCGCTGAAACATGTGGTTGCTGACCTTTTTCACCACCAGCATCATCAGGGGGAACGGGGCGATGGCGCACAGCGTCAGCCAGGGATGGATGCGCACCATCAACGTCACTGTCGCGACGTACGTGATCAGCGTGCTCGTGGCGCTCATGGCGCCGAAGCCGACCAGCATGCGCACATTGGTCAGGTCGTTGGCAAAGCGCGACAAGATGTCGCCGGTCCTGTTCCCGGAAAGAGAGAGCTGGTCCAGCAGCACGAGTTTGCGGAAGAGATCTTCGCGAATGCGGAATTCGATGATACGGGCGGCGTTGAGGAACAGGGTGCGGGAAAAGATACGGGTTATGCAGTGCGCCACGGCCAGCACGGCAATGATCAGGGCGCAGGCAGCGGGGGAGAAGCGCTGGGCCGCGGGGTGCTGGAGCCCCTCCACCGCCAGCTTCATGAACCAGGGGATCAACAGGGCAAAGCCGTTGGTCAGCAGCAGAAAGAGCGTCCCCGTGACAAAGCGCCAGCGGAGCGACCCGAGATATGCGACGAGACGGGAAAGATCGTTAATGGCGTTTATTCCTGACAGAGATGGGAAACGGGGGCTTTTCCGTCCTGGTCAGGACAATCCGCATAGGTTGCGCGGGGGCGTAGCCACCCTCACCCTATCCCTCTCCCGGAGGGAGAGGGCAAAGAGTGCCTCCCCCTCTGGGGGAGGATAGAGAGAGACCGGTACGCCGCACAGGCAATCACGCGGATTGACGAACCCAGGGCGGAAACGCACCGTTTCTAGAACGGGATATCGTCATCCTGGAAGGGAGGCTCCTCATACCCGCCACCGCCGGCCACCGGCTCAGAGGTGACATCACCGCCGCGGCGCCCTTCACCTTTCGGGGAAAGCATCTGCATCTTCTCCCCCACGATCTCGGTGGTGTACCGCTCGTTGCCGCTGTTGTCCTGCCACTTGCGGGTTTGCAGCCGCCCCTCGATATAGACGGTCTTCCCCTTGGAGAGATATTCACCGGCTATTTCGGCCAGCCTGGCCCAGAGGGTGACGCGGTGCCATTCGGTACGCTCCTCCCACTCTCCGTTCTTGTTCTTGAACTTCTCGCTGGTCGCCAGGTTGAAGCTGGCAACCGCCTGGCCCGACGGGGTGTAACGCACCTCCGGGTCCTTGCCCAGGTTGCCGATCAGCATCACCTTGTTGAGACTGGCCATATCCATCTCTCCTTTTGCAGTGGGAAATTGCGGTTGTCGGGCTAAATGCCAACGTTCTGCCGGTCGAGGGAGAATACATTATCTTGTCCATAAGGGCAAGGATTCCTGACGGCATATCCTGAGCACGCGGCCGGGTATTTCCCGCAACGCACCCATTGGAAAATTACGCTGTTACGCCGCTCAGTTTTGTGGTTATGCCCTGACACTGTGTAAAGATCCTCCCGTATACCAACGGTGAAGAATATTCCACACCCGTGTGGGATATTCCCCTTCTCCTTACACACTGCCCCCCGTCCACAACCTGGTAAATATACTCATACTATCCAATAGTTAGACGCTGCTGTCTACCATGGCACGCTCCTTGATAGAATGGCTGGCATACGGATTGGCGAGAGGAAACCAAGGAGAGCCATATGAATGCAAAAATCATCAACGGGACGCTCATACTCGCGGCGGCGGTCCTGCTAACGGTCTTCGCCGTCCATGTCAGGGCCGGGGTAACCGCCGACGCGGTGGCGATCCTGAAGACGGCCGGCATGACCTGCGGAAGCTGTGCGGGCAATGTCAGCAAAACACTGCAACGGGTCAAGGGCGTCGCAGCCACCGAGGTCGATGTGGCGGCGGGGCAGGTCGTCGTTGCCTACGACACAAAGGCGGTGAAGCCGGAGACACTGGCGGAAAACGTCACCAGGAGCGGGTTCGACAGCCGGGTGCAGGAGGTCATGACCCCGGAGCGCTTCCGGCAGGTCACCGGCAGGGACATGGGACGGACGGCCGCCTCATCGGGCTGCTGCGGCGGCTGCGCCACACAACACGCTAAGGAGCAGAAATGAACATGAAACAGACCAAACGGATCGTATGGGCATGCCTCGCTATT
>DATBXI010000466.1:0-3330 GCA_036514355.1 Desulfuromonadaceae bacterium | reverse complement strand
CCGGGGAGCGAGTTCATCGTCGAATGCGACACGGTCATCCCGGCCATCGGCCAGGACCCGGACCTGAAATTCATCCCCGCCGACATGGGGATCGACATCACCAAGTGGAACACGGTGGTCACCAAGTACCTGCCGCTCAAGGGCGCAGACGGCAAGGGGCTGAACGACAGCATGGGCAATCCGCTCTCCCGCACCCTGATCACCGATTGCGACGGTGTCTTTGCCGGCGGCGACGCCGAGATCGGCCCGTTGACCGTGGTGGCCTGCGTCGGCAACGCCCACCGCGCCGCCAACGTCATCCAGCGCTGGCTGGAGGAAGGAAAGGCGTACCTGACCCCGGAGGACATCTTCGAGGACCTGCTGACCTACCTGGGGGTCTACGACAAGAACGAGAAGGTGGCGTGGCTCGATTCCGCGGCCCGCGCCAACCAGAAAGAGGTACACGGCAAGGAGCGCGCCGCCAAGGGGAATTACCGCGAGGTGGAGCTGGGCTTCAGCGACACGACGGCCCAGGCCGAGGCGGACCGGTGTTTGAGGTGCTACAGAATGGCCATGGTGGCCGTGTAGGAACGAGACTTTTGACTCGGCCTGGAGGCCGCCCCCTGCGGGGCGCCTTCGCGGTCCAATTCGCCAAGCGAATTGTCCGCCCTGGGCCAGGACGAAAAATTCTCATTCCTGAAAAGACATAAACATTAATCTGAAGCAAGATGGAGATATAAAGGCATGGCACACACTGAGCCCAGCGACAAGAAGACGACGGCAACACTGACCATAGACGGACGGCAGGTGACGGTCCCTGAGGGGACCACCATCCTGGCGGCGGCGGCCGAACTGGGGATCAAGATCCCGACCCTCTGCTGGCTGGAGAAGGTCTCGACCACCGGCGCATGCCGCATTTGCGCGGTCGAGGTGGAAGGGGTGGACCGCCCCATGACCGCCTGCAACACGCCGGTCAAGGCGGGCATCGTCGTAACCACGGAGTCGCCCCGTCTGGAGCAGATCCGCCAAAAGACCATGGAGCTGCTGCTGGTCAACCATCCCCTGGACTGCCCAGTGTGCGACGCAGGCGGCGAATGCGACCTGCAGGACACCTGCTTCAGCCTGAAGGTGGACCGGAACGAGTACGGCGCCGTCAATGAACCCACGCCGATCCGCTACGACTGGCCGCTGGTGGAGAACTGCACCACCCGCTGCATCCTGTGCGAGAAGTGCACCAAGGTCTGCCACGAGATCGTGGGGGCCGACGCCATCCAGGTCAAGAGCTGCGGCGAGCGCTCCCTGATCGACACGCCGGACGGCAAGCCCCTGGACTGCGATTTCTGCGGCAACTGCATCAATGCCTGCCCCACCGGCACGCTGCTCAGCAAGCCCTTCAAGTTCCGCGGCCGTCCCTGGACCTTCACGGTGACGCCGGGCGTCTGCGCCTTCTGCTCGTCCGGGTGCCAGATCGAGTACCACAGCCGCGACGGCCGCATCGAGCGGGTGACCAGCTCGGACGCCGGCTTCAACCGCGGCAACCTCTGCATCAACGGCCGTTTCGGCTACAGCGCCTTCAACTCCGCCGGCAGGCTGGCCACGCCGCTGCTCAAGCACGGCGACGATACCCAGCAGCAGGCCGGCTGGGGCCAGGCCCTGGGGGCGGTGGCCCTGAAGCTGAAAGAGGTCATCGCTGCCAGCGGGCCCGACAGCATTGCGGGCATCGGCTCAGCGCGCCTGACCAACGAGGAGAGCTACCTGTTCCAGAAGTTCCTGCGCTCGGCGGTGGGGACGAACAACATCGATTCCGAGGCGCGTCTCGGTTATCTCCCGGCCCAGGCCATCCAGTACGGGATGCTGGGGTACAGCGGCGCCACCCGCACCATGGACGCCATCGAGCAGGCAACGGCCGTGGTGGTGATCGGCGCGGACCTCAAGGGCGAGTCGGCCGGTTTCGCCTACCGGGTGATCCAGGCAGCCACCAAGAACAACGCCACACTGGTGCTGGCCACCAGCCGCGCCACCTCCATGAACAAGTTCGCCAACGCCTTTCTCCAGTACCGTCCCGGCGCCGAGGCCTGGGTGGCGGCCGGCCTCAACAAGGCGATCCTGGCCGAGGGGCTGGAACACAAGGCATTCATCGCCGGTGCCACGGATCTGGCCGGCTTGACCGCTGCCCTGGACAGCCTCTCCTTCGAGCAGATCTGCGGACAGAGCGGCGTGACCGAGGCGGCGCTGCGGGAGGCGGCCCGCCTGATCGCCACGGGTGGCCGTACGGCGGTCATTTACGGCGCAGAGGTGATGCGTTCGCTCGACAGCGCCAACGCGGTCACGGCGGTGATCGACCTGGCCATCCTGACCGGCGCCGTCGGGAACGACGGTGCGGGGCTGTATCCCCTGGACGAGAAGAACAACACCCAGGGGATGCTGGACATGGGGGTCTGCCCCGAGTACCTGCCCGGCTACCACAGCTACAGCCACGCCGCCACCCGCTTCGGCGAGGCCTGGAAGGCGACGCTTCCCACCACCCCCGGCAAGGACCTGTTCCAGATCCTGGACGCCATCGAGCGCGGCGAGATCAAGGCCCTGTACGTGCTGGGGAGCGACCTGCTCCACGTGCTGCCGGACCGGAACCGCGTCATGAAGGCCCTGCAGAAGCTGGAACTGCTGGTGGTGCAGGACCTGTTCCTCACCGAGACCGCCCGCCTGGCCCATGTGGTGCTGCCGGCGGCCGCTGCGGCGGAAAAGGCCGGCTCCTTCACCACGGTGGACAACAGGGTGCAGTGTTTCAGCGCCGCCGTTGCCCCCATCGCCGAGGCGCGCAGCGATGCCCGCATACTGGCCAAGCTGCACGCCCTCGTGGCCCCGGTTGCGGACCTGGGCACGGCCACCGCCGCTGATGTGCAGCACGAGATCGCCACCCTGACCGGGCTCTACAGCGAGGTCTGCGACCACGAGGGATGCCGCATGGGCCGAGTGAAGAACCGGGCCGATCAGCCCGCGGTTTTCCGGGCCATCGCCCCGGCCGCTCTTGCCGCCACTGATCCGGGCCGCCCCTTCAGCCTCCAGGTCGGGCCCGTACTGCGCCACAACGGCAGCTACACCACCTGGTCGGAGAACAACCTGACCGTGGCCGGCCAGGCCTGCGTGGAGGTGTGCCCCAGCGACGCCGCCACCGCCGGGATCGCTGCCGACGATACCGTCAAGATCTCCTCGTCCCTCGGCAGCATCACCCTCCCGGTCCGGGTGAGTGGAGACCTCCAGCCCGGACATCTGTTCGTGCCGGCCCATTTCCGCGAGGCCCGGGTGAACCTGCTGACAACGGCCGCAGCCGGAGCGGTGGCCGTCAAGCTG
>DATBXI010000465.1:0-6197 GCA_036514355.1 Desulfuromonadaceae bacterium | reverse complement strand
CGCCGCTACAGCCAGCAAGACCGAACGCAAGCAACCAAAGAGCGAGAAAGACTGCGTTGAGACATGACTTCATACGTCCTCCATTGTCCGTGGTTGGTTTTGCTCTGGCGGGCCAGGGTCAGCCTCTCGGTCCTCGTGGTCAACCATTTTGTCCGCAGTAGTCAGCAGCTTTCATGCCACGATAACGACATCAAAATATTCAGCAATATTGGACAATTGTGCCATTCCGACTTAGTAGCTACTCTCTTCAGCGTGTTTTTTTTACAAAACCAGTCAAAGTTTATGACAAACAAAATCTTTTATATCTTCTACTGGGCATTTTTTCCTTCTCGGCATCGATGCCATTTGTGCCGAGACAACTGAAGAGTTCCGCATCGAACTGGATTAGCCGGGCACTGCTGGCTAGGGAAGTTGTATTGAAGGAGGGGGCTATCCGGACTCCGGGAGATTGCCGCACTGGTCATTTCCACCACTTCGGCCAGGACATGCTCAGAACACGCCGCACGCAGACATCGGGAGATCAATGTCACTTTCTACCGACTGTCCGGGCAAGATTGCTGCCTACTCGAATCGCCCGGCCATTGCGTGGTACGCTATAATAAGAAGTAACGTAAAGCATCCCGTTGTACATCGTACCGGCAAAGGAGAACCTTATGATTCAAACGTGCAGCAGGCGATTTGTACCGCTCCTCGTCATGTCCATCATGCTCCTGGCCGGATCCGGATGCGCCCTCTATGCGCGAAACGTCGATTCGCTCTATGAGCCGACGGTATCGACAGGGGGAGGTTCTGGCGAGGTGTACATCGTGATGCCTCCAAAGCAAGCGACTCCATCCCCAGAGCTCAGATGGGCCATCGGCACGGTGACAAACTCCGATGGAATCAAGATCGACGAGATATTCAGTCCCCGCTCCCCGGCAGAACTGGTCCAGAGCGCCCTGAGCCTGGAGTTGAAAAGGGCCGGCTATACCTTGCACACGGTCACAACCAAACCCGCCGGCCCCGAAAAGGCGATCGATCTCATAATGGTCGAGGTTGTGGTGGATCAGGTGTCGACATTTCCCGATCTGACGGCAATCTGTCGCATTGATGTCCGGCTTGAGGTGATAAAAAACGGACAGGTGCTCAAGAAGCTGCACTATGATGCAGCGGCTTCAAAGAAAGATGTCAATGGGCGGGATCGTATGGCGGGAACGGTTCTTCAAGAGGCGCTGCACTCCATTATGCTGAGGGTGGTCCCTGACATCGTCTCCATCCTCTAAAAATAACAAAGAAAGGTCACCACTACTCCCTCATAACGAACAAAGGTCACTTTTCTCGAGAAAAGCGACCTTCTAAAGTATGGCATCCCCGAGGATGAATCCGATAACTGGGATATAAGCATCGATTTTTGATGATTTTACTATGATGTTTCTCAAGCTCAATCAATAACGCTGACCGGATGTGCATACGTCAATCGATCTTCCATTTGCCCTTGTCTTTCGCAAAATTTATCAAACTCTTGCCATCGGCCGCATTGACAATGAGCGCCGCCCTGTTGCCGCGTTCCACCAGCCTCACTTCTGCCGTTTTGAGACTCTTTTCCTGTTCTCCGGCCATCTGCTGCAACATCCGCATCGTCTCCTCCCCTGCCTGGGCCAGGTAGGTGTCGATTTCGCGATTGGAGCGGTCGGTGGAATACTCCCGGGCCTTTTGCATGTCGCCCTTGACAATAGCGGCGCATTTTGCCTGAAGCACCGCAACCTGCGGACTCTTGAGGGCCTTTGCTCCGGATATGTCGGAGGTTATGGCCGGCTCCCTGAACAACGGCGCACTGAAGCTTACGGCATAGTCCTCCAGGGGCCAGCCGAGTTCCTGGTTGCCGTCCGAATGCAGCTTGAGCGCCCCGCTCACCCGCTGCTCGCTAATCGCAAGTTTATCGATGGGGCTCCGGTCGCCGTAGCTCAAGGACTTGTTGGCCAATGACTCGTTGGGGTCCTTGGGCGGATAGAGGTTGGTGATTACGATCGAATTTGGCGTGGCCGGGTCAAAGCGCAGCAACACGCCACGCACCTTGTCCTGTTTCAGCATCTCCGCCAGGGCAAGAAATACATTCAGTCCTGCCACGGTCTCCTGGGGGACGGTGCGGTCGGTCAGCAGGATACGCATCTCCCGGGAGTCCAGCCACCCTTCCGCATTGTCGTGCAGATGGGCATAGACATGCTTCAGCTGGATCACATCCTTATCAATGGTAAGGGTGCCGCTAACAGTGCCCGGGTCTATGGCACGGGCCTGGAACGGTAGCAATGCGCACAGAATCAAGGCGAGGTAGAATAACTGCTTTTTCATTTGGTCTCCTTAGTCGAACGTTTTTCGGTTGCGGACATGAGAACCATCCCAATGCACAAGGCAATTATTTTCATATTCCCCCCATTACCCTTACGGAACAGATGTCAGCCAACTCATAAAACACTTTATATTAACGAATTTCAATTTAATTTTTCACCGGGGAGGGGTGGCGACGGGGTCAGTTTGATCTGGGCTCTGCGGATTTTTCCACGTATGCCATTGATCCCTTTCGGAGATTCACGAAAACGAGTTCGGGAAAGCTGAATAACATCCCTCTGGCTCCGGATACGAGCCGCTCCGGACCTTCGACCGGCATGGTTACGATGCCCAAGAGGCCCTTGCCCAATCCCGTGAGAAGATTGAATGCGCCGAACAGCGGGCGGAGCAGCACCGTATCGTCGGTGAAGAAGAGAAAGTCCGAATCGTCGGGATCGAGACGGTAAACTGAGGAGGTGATGGTGTTCGATTCTCGGAGAAAAACTTTGAGCGGCGCCTCATGCATTTTCATCTCTGCCAGCCGCGCCGTGCGGCAGGAGGGGTCTTCGCGCGTTTCAACCACTGCATAGGAACGTTCCACAGCCCCGGCCGAAACGAACGGAATGAAGGCGAGACCTTGCTCGGCATCCACAAAGCCGCCGAGCCGTCTCACCGACTCGGCCCGGGTCGATGCCGGAAACACTTCCTCGGTTTCACGACCGGGGGCCTTGCTGGCAAGGGCACTGTTGATGATGGAGAATATCTCGGTCACGCAGTTGTGGCGGAACAGATTGTACGCGTACAGCCGGCCGAGGGCCGCCGCGTAATCGCGTTCGGCGGTTTGAGCAGCGGCCAGTTCACGCTCGAGGAGCGCGTCATCTGCCGCGCCTGGCTGCGGCACGCTGAGTTTTGCCGCCAGGGCAGGAAAGGGTGATTTCGGTACAGCTCTGAGCGGAGTCCCCGTCGCCATGGCCCTATCGATGTTGAGCAGCAGGTTTCCGGATCTTTCCAGGACTGCATAGTCTGCTTCGCGGAATCCCCCTGCCGTAAAAAACTGCTTCCGCTTCTGGAGAAAAACCTCGCGCGTCTCGTTCTTCATCCTGGGGAGGTATGGACGCAGCGCGGCGTCGTGGCGGTGGGGAAGCTGATCATCCGGGGGGAAGATATCCAGCAGGACGAGATGACCGGAGGCGAGGCTTGCCTCGATGGCAGTCAGCCGCGCCATCCCCACAACGAAAGGAATGCCCCAATCCTGTCGCGGTGAATCGGCAAGGCGAACCAGGTCATTCTCCAGGTGCACGGCAACTTCTTTCAGGGCAAGCGCTTCCGCCGGTTCCAGCCTGAAGTCGTCACCATCGGGCGTCCAGAACGTTCCCTCACGCAGCGGCAATGCGGCCTGCAGCAGTTCCAGCGCAAAGATAGCGTGCAGGGTTTCCTCGTAGCGCGTGGATACGGCAGCGTCGGAGACGGGAAAACGATCGCGGGTTACTGCCGGAAGAGGCTTCCTCGTTGCCAGCGGCTCCATCCCCCGAAGCCGGGCCCTCGCCCGGGTCACCCGTTCCGTTATGAATCCTTCGCCGTAGGTGACGCGGATCCGGTCTCGCAGAGAGGCAAGCGCCGGGGAAACGGTGCCGGCACCCTCTTTTTTGACAATGCCGCCGCGTGCAGTCTCCAGTTGTGATGGTGCATCGGGAAGGAAGTAGCCGAGACCGGTTAAGGTGAGCAGGATTTCCCCTGTGTTGGGTTGGGGCGCGCGGCGTTGCCGAAGCATCAGATCGATGAGGGCCACGTCGCGGTGCAGGGCATCACGTATCTCCACCTGGGCGTCCTGAACCATGAGGAGACGAACAAAAGCGTCCCGCAGCAGGGTGTAGGTATCCTCCGATACGGTGATCCTGCTTGTCCGTATCGCCCGGTTGCCGAGCATCCCGTAGATGTGGCGGAAGGCGGCGGTTTCCTGGCGCTGGATGCGGAGGATGCCGGGAGATTCGTGCTGGAAATGGAACGTCTCGTTTCCGAAGCTGATCGCCACGTGGCCGCCGCTCGAATCTCCCTCATTGGCCTCGACGTAAAGGTAATCGACGAACGTGGCGGCAAGGGCCCCCTGCCCGGCTCCCCACCAGAAGAATAACGCAGCGATCAGTCCGGCGGCACGCGCCCCCGATCCTGACCAGGCCAATGCAATCGGGGCCCCCATCGTTGCAGCTCACTCTTTCTTGTACTGGTCGTACCCTTCCTGCATTGCCGTGGCCCTGGCAGCATCACCGCCAGCGAGGTCGGTCTTGTACACCTCCAGCTGCGATTGATTCACCTGGGCCTTTCCAAGTCCCTGGCCAATACCGGTGTAGGTGGCCTGATCAGCCTCCCAGTTGGTGATGCCATGCTTCTGGGCGACTGATGCCAGTCCTGACCTGAATCCTGCGGGGTCGTTGCTGGAACGCGCATAGGCTTCGGTGTAATCGCGAACATCGTTTTGATACGATTCCTTCTGGTTGCTGGACTTGCTGCTGGACGAGCTGGACTCAGAGCTCCACTTGAACGAACTTGAGCTGTCCGAGGTACTGCTCACCGAGATCGAACAGCCGGTCACTGCCAAGGCAAGAACAGCAGATCCAGCCATCAGCAACATTCTCGGACTGGTGCCCACTCCTGCCCGACGCAAGGACACCGTGGTGCCGCCCTGTCTACCCATAACTGCCTCCTTTGATCCGGGATGAGAACGTGAGTATCTGCCAGCTATACCTCTTCTGTCTCAGAAGAGCGGCTCGAGTTCTTAACCGTGCTTATCGCCCCTCTTCGCTCCGCTTATCTTCTCAATGACGTAAAACATCATCGGAATGAAAAAGATGGCGATACCGGTTGCCGCAAGCATGCCGCCGATGACGCCGGACCCCATCACGTTCCGGGAGATGCCGCCGGCACCACGTGATATCGCCAACGGAAGGCAGCCGAGGATGAAGGCGAAGGAGGTCATGAGGATCGGCCTGAGCCTCAAGCGGGCACCGGTCAGCGCCGCCTCTTTCAGGTCGGCCCCCTTTTCGTACTCCTCCTTCGCGAATTCCACGATCAGGATCGCGTTCTTGGCCGCCAGGCCGATGAGGACGATCAGGCCGATCTGGGCGTAGATATTGAACGGCATCCCCCGTATGAGCAGGGCGGCAAACGCGCCGCAGACGGCGATCGGCGTGCTGAGCAGCACGCTGAACGGCAGCGACCAGCTCTCGTAGAGGCCTGCCAGGATCAGGAAGACGAAGAGGAGTGACAGGGCGAAGACGGCTGCCGGCGGGACCCCTTTCTGCGCCTTCTGCTCCTGGAACGACATGCCGAGGTAATCGAACCCCATCTCGCCCGGCATGGTCTCGTGAAAGACCTCCTCCAGGGCCCGCATCGCCTGGGCCGAGCTGTACCCGGCGGCAGCCGTCGCGTTTATCTGGGCCGAGCGGAACAGGTTGTAGCGCATGGTGAACTCCGGCCCGGCGCGCTTCTCCACCCGCGTCACCGCCGCCAGCGGCACCGGGTCGCCGCTGGAGTTGCGCACGTAGAACTGCCCCAGTTGCCGGACGTCCGAGCGGTAGTCCCCCTCCGCCTCCACATAGACCTGCCACTGCCTGCCGAACCGGTTGAAGTAGTTGACGAACAGCCCCCCCATGAACGCCTGGAGCGTGCCGTAGACCTGGCCAAGCTCCACCCCTTCGCTCAGGACCTTGTCGCGGTCCACGTCCACGAAGTACTGGGGAACGCCCGGCAGGAGCGTCGTGCTCACCCGCGCCAGCTCCGGGCGCTTGCGCGCGGCAGCGATGAACCGGTCGGTATTCTCCGCCAGGAAGGCGATGTCCTTGCCGGCCCGGTCCTCCAGGATGAAGGTGACCCCCCCCGCGGTGCCCACCCCCTGG
>DATBXI010000464.1:0-11557 GCA_036514355.1 Desulfuromonadaceae bacterium | reverse complement strand
CCAGCTTGGCATGGAAATCGCCGGCACCGATCCGCACCGGAAGGCCGCCGGATGCGGTAAACATGGTAAAACCCAGGTCCTTATCGTAATGAATCTCAGACACATCTGCAAGGATAAATGCGCCTTTTTGGCGCAAAATGTTCAGCAGTTCGCAGGCGCTTGCAAGCGCTTCCCGCGTGCCCTTCGGGTCGCTGTTCATGTCGTCTTCGCCGATGCCGGTGATGACCGGGTAGTCCAGACGATCCCCCGGGTTGAGCACCTTGAACACGTTGCCTTTTTTGTCCAGATAGTAAATGAAGCCCATGTTGACCACGGCCAGCGGCTCGCGCTCGGTGATGGCGATGGACAGGCCGTCCGGAAAGAACCTGCGGATGCGGACCGTCTCCACCCAGGGGTTGCGGGTGAGCTGTTCCCCCATCTGCTTCAGGTTCAGGCGCAGCAGATCTTTTCCCGGCTCCACGCCGGCCATGGCCAGGATCTCCTCCCGGGTCAGGTGTTTGCAGCTGGCGACTTCCGTGGTCTTGAGCCGGCAGAACGTGGCCGAGCGGAGTCCCCGGTAGGCCACCACCAGGGCCGCGCCCGCCAGGATGGCGCCGGCCAGCCCGAGGGCGATCCTTCCCAGCGGCCGCAGGTATTTTTTCAGGTTGAGCGGCTCGCGCTGCACCTTCACCCGGTTGGGTGCTACCTTTTTGCGCTGGTATGTGGAGGAATAGAGGGTCCTCACCGGTTCAGTTCGCTCCTGTCTGCAGGGTTGCCGCCTCGATGATGCGCGCCACCAGGGCCTCGAAGGAGAGCCCGGCCCCCTTTGCCGCGATCTCCGGCAGCAGGGAGAGCGCCGTCATGCCGGGCAGGGTGTTGACCTCCAGCACGTAGCAGTCGCCAGCCGGGGTAACCAGCAGGTCCACCCGGCTGTAGCCGGAGCACCCCAGGCTGCGGTGGGCCGCCAGGCCGGTCGCCTGGGCCTTGGCATACAACGCTGGCTCCAGCCGGGCCGGAAAGATGTGCTCGGCCATGCCGTCGGTGTATTTGGCCTCGTAGTCGTAGAACTCGTTCTTGGGCACGATCTCGATGGCGCCGATGGGCTGGTCGTCCAGGATGCCCACCTGCACCTCCTGCCCCTTGATGAACTGCTCCACCAGGATGGCGTCGTCGTACCGGAAGGCCATCTCCAGGGCCGCTTCCAGCTGGCTCTCCTGCTTGACGATCGAGACCCCCACCGATGACCCCTCCTGCACCGGCTTGACCACCAGCGGGAGCCCGAAGGGGAGGTCAGCCAGGCGTACGGTCTCACCGCGCCGGACATGGTGGAAGGGGGCGGTGAGGATCCCCTGGGCGCTGAAGGTCTGCTTGCTGTACAGCTTGTGCATGGCCAGGGCGCTGGCCAGCACCCCCGAGCCGGTGTAGGGGATGGCCATCAGCTCCAGCAGTCCCTGGACGCAGCCGTCCTCGCCGTAGCGGCCGTGCAGGGCGATGAAGACCGCCTCGACACGCTCCCTGACCAGCACGGCGGCCAGGTCGCGGTCCACGTCGATGGCTACCGCGTCATAGCCCTGCGCCAGGAGCGCCTTGTGCACGGCGGCCCCGCTCTTGAGCGACACCTCCCGTTCGGCCGAGAGCCCGCCCATCAGTACGCCGATCCGTTTCGTTTTCATGGATGCCATGAGGATGCCTTTCCGTACAATTCATTCTGCAAACCATATTTGCACCGCAAAGGACGCAGCAGAGGTTCGCAGAGGAACCGATCCATGGGTTGTGAACTACCCTCACTTCTCCAAAATGATGAGGTTCTGTGACCAATAAATCTTATGATCTCTCTCCGCGGTCCTCTGCGTCCTCTGCGGTGAAAGGTTCCAGATTCACTCTTCCCCCACGATCCGCACTTCCTCTCCCAGGGTCACGCCGCTGCTCGTGAACACCGCCGCCTTGACCCGCTCCGCCAGTTCCAGGAAATCCCGGGCCGTGGCCGTGCCCCGGTTCACCAGGAAGTTGCTGTGCACCTGCGATACCTGGGCTCCACCCACCACCGCCCCCCGCATCCCGGCGGCGTCGATCAGCCGCCAGGCAGCCTGGCCGGGCGGGTTCTTGAAGAACGATCCGGCGCTGGGAAACCCCACGTTGTGCTTCGAGCGGCGCAGCTCCAGGTCCCTCCGGATCTCCTCCTCGGTGTGGTGCGGCTCGCGCCGCTCCATCCGGAACAAGGCGGCCAGCACCATGTCCCCCGGTTCCAGTTCCAGATGGCGGTAGCCGTATGTCAGGTCGGTCATGCAAAACTCCCTGACCTCTCCCTGCCGCAGCAGCGTCAGGCAGTGGGTGTGGTGCAGGATCCCCTCGCCGTAGGCGCCGGCATTCATCCGGATCGCGCCCCCCACGGTACCGGGGATACCGGAGATGAAGCCGATCCCCCCCAGCCCCCGCTCCTGGGCGAAGCGGACCACGGCCAGGTTCTCCGCACCGGCCCCGGCCCTGATGTACGCACCCTCTCCATCGAGAAGGGGATAGGAATGGGGAGGGGAAACGGCCTCGATCCGGTCGAACCGCTCCAGGGAGATAACCGCGCCCCGTATCCCCTTGTCCCGCACCAGCAGGTTGTATCCCCTGCCGATGGCCATCCAGGGGACACCCAGCCTCCCGAGGCAGGTAAGGAGCGCCTGAAGATCGTCCTCATCCTCGGGAACGGCAAAGATATCGGCCGGTCCGCCTACCTTGAGGGAGGTGTGCCGGGAGAGGAGCTCGTTCTCCAGCAATTCGCCGCGGAAGGACTCGCGGATGTGGTCGCATGCGGAAGACATGGCGTCCTTCAAGCCCCCTGCAATTTGGCCAGCAGCCCTTCGCCGGCCTGCCAGATGTTGCCTGCCCCCAGGGAGAGCACGATGTCACCCGGCTGGACGATGGCGGCCAGGTACTCGGGCAGGGTCTCCCGGTCGGCCACGTAGCTCACCTCTTTCTGGCCGTGCTTCTTGATGGCGCTCACCAGCGTCTCGGAGGAGACCCCCTCGATGGGCTGTTCGCTGGCCGCGTAGATATCGGTCAGGACCAGCACGTCGGCGTCGTAGAAGCATTTCACGAACTCGTCGAACAGCTCCTTGGTGCGGGTATAGCGGTGGGGCTGGAAGGCCACCACCAGCCGCCGCTCGGGCCAGCCGTTCTTGGCCGCGGCCAGGGTGGCCCGGATCTCCACCGGATGGTGGCCGTAGTCGTCCACCACCATGATGCCGTTCACCTCACCCTTGACCTGGAAGCGCCGCCCCACGCCGCCGAAACGGGCAAATCCCTCCCGGATCTGGTCAAAGGGGACGTCCAGTTCCATGGCCACGGCGATGCAGGCCAGGGCGTTCAGCACGTTGTGGGCCCCCGGCATGGCGAAGGACACCTCGCCCATGCGGTACCCCTTGTAGTGGGCCACAAAGGAGGTGGTGCCGCCGGAGAGCTTCACGTGGGTGGCCCGGATGTCCGCCTGGGAGGAGAGGCCGTAGGTGACGAAGCGCTTCTTCACCCGGGGGATGACGTCGGCGATGTTGCGGTCCTCCAGGCAGAGCACGGCCAGGCCGTAGAAGGGGATCTTGTTGATGAAGTCCACGAAGGTGTCCTTGATCTGGTCGATCCCGCCGGTGTAAAAATCCAGGTGATCGGCGTCGATGTTGGTCACCACCGCGATGGTGGGGGAGAGCTTGAGGAACGAGCCGTCCGACTCGTCCGCCTCGGCCACCAGGAACTTGCCCTGCCCCAGCACCGCATTGGTCCCCAGGGTGTTGAGCTTGCCGCCAATGACGATGGTCGGGTCGATGCCGCCGTGGGTCAGGATGGTGGCCACCATGGAGGTGGTGGTGGTCTTGCCGTGGGTGCCGGCAATGGCGATGCCGTACTTCATGCGCATCAGCTCCGCCAGCATCTCGGCCCGGGGGATGACCGGCACCATCCGCTCCCGCGCCTCCAGAACCTCGGGGTTATCCTCCTGCACCGCGGTGGAGGTGACCACCACGTCCACGTTGGTCAGGTTCTCACGGGCATGGCCGATGTAGATCTCCCCCCCCAGGGCAGCCAGGCGTTCGGTGGTGTCCGATGGGCGCAGGTCCGAGCCCGAGACCTTGTACCCCAGGTTCAGGAGCACCTCGGCGATGCCGCTCATGCCGATGCCGCCGATGCCCACGAAGTGGATTTTTTCGATTCTATTTCCGTACATGGTACTCCCTTCGGTCGCAGATAGAGATATTCGTTCGCTGCGCTCACAGATAGAGATAGAGTTCCATCTCGATGCCTTCTCTATCTCTATCTCTTTCTCTACCTCTTTCTACTTTTCATCATTTCTCTATCTCTTTCTCTTTCTCTATCTGCCTTTCATCATTTCATCCACGATGATCCTCGCCGCATCCAGCCGGGCCAGGCCGAAGGCCAGCCGGGCGGTGCGCCGGACCGTGTCCGGGTCGTCCATCAGCTCGCCGATCATCCCTGCCAGCCGTTCCCCATTCAACTCCTGCTCCAACAGCATGAAGCCGGCCTGCTTTTTGAGCAGGGCCTCGGCGTTCCTCCGCTGGTGGTCGTCCACCGCGTGGGGGAAGGGGATGAAGATGCAGGTCTTGGCGCAGGCGGTCACCTCGGCGATGGTGGTGGCCCCGGCCCGGCAGATCACCAGGTCGGCCCGCTGGTAGGCGGCTGCCATGTCGTCGATGAAGGGGGTGGCCGCGCCGTCGAACCCGTGGCAACGGTAGGCCTCGGCCACCTGGTCTCCGTCCTTTGCCCCGGTCTGGTGCACGATCTCCAGTCTGTCCCTGAACCGCTCCAGGAAGGGAAGCGCCCCCAGCATGGCCATGTTGATGGCATGGGCCCCCTGGCTGCCGCCGAACACCAGCAGCCGGAACCGCCCCTGTCCTCCGGTCCGCGGCTCCTCCGCGGCGCTTTGGGCGGCCTGCGCCAGGATCTGCCGCCTGAGGGGGTTGCCGGTCAGGAGCGTCTTCTGCCCGGGGAAGAATTTGGCCGATTCTTCCAGGGTGATGAAGACTCGATCCGCCACCCGGGCCAGGAGCCGGTTGGTCAGGCCGGGGATGGCGTTCTGTTCGTGGATGAACGCCGGCACCTGCATTCCCCTGGCGGCCAGCACCATGGGGAGTGAGGCATACCCCCCCACACCCAGCACCAGATCGGGTGAGACGGCCTTCAGGATGCGTCGCGACTGGGCATAGCCGTAGAGCATCATCGCAATGCCCTTGAGCTGACTGAGGCCACCCTTGCCGCGGATGCCGGCGGCGGAGATCAGCTCCAGGGGATAGCCGGCCGCCGGCACGGCCCGGGCCTCGATCCCCCGCTCGGTGCCCACGAACAGCACCCGATTGGACGGGTCCCGGGCAAGGAACTCCTCGGCAACGGCAATGCCGGGGAAGAGGTGGCCGCCGGTGCCGCCGCCGGCAATGATGAGCCTCATGGTTCCTCCTTGATGCTGATGGCGCTGATCTTCAGGCCGGAGGATATGTTGAGCAGGATGCCCACGGCGAACAGGCTGATCAAGAGCGAGCTGCCGCCGTAGCTGATGAAGGGGAGCGCCAGTCCCTTGGTGGGGAGCAGGCCGGTGACCACCCCCATGTTGACCGTGGCCTCGATCCCGAACAGCACGGCTATCCCCAGGGCCAGGAAACGGCCGAAGGTGTCCGGCGCGGCCACGGCGATGCGCATGGCGCGCTGCACCAGCAGGAAGAACATGCCGATGATCACCCCGACCCCCAGGAACCCCAGTTCCTCCCCCACCACCGAGAGGATGAAGTCCGTGTGGGCCTCGGGGAGGTAGAACAGCTTCTGTTTCCCCTCGCCCAACCCCTGGCCGAACACGCCGCCGGTCCCCAGGGCCAGCCAGGACTGGATTATCTGGAACCCCTTCCCCTCGGGATCGCTCCAGGGGTTGAGGAAGGCGTCGATGCGCCCCTTGTGGTACCCCCGGCTCAGCTTGATGGCCAGGAGCGGCAGGGCCAGGAGGAACATGGAGATGATGTAGGTCAGCCGGGTCCCGGCCGCGAACAGCATGGTCATGGCCACCGCCGCCAGGGTCAGGGCGCCCCCCAGGTCCGGCTGCAGCACCAGGAAGCAGATCAGGAACATGAGCACGATCATGTAGGGGATGAAGCCCGCGGTCAGCGACTTGACCTTGTCCTGCTTCTTGTCCAGGGAATAGGCCATGTACATGATCAGGGCCAGCTTGGCCATCTCCGAGGGTTGCAGGTTGAAGCCAGGCAGCTTGATCCAGCGCGACGACCCGCCCGCCTTGCCGCCGATGCCCGGAATGAGCACCATCCCCAGAAGCACCAGACAGAGCAGGAGCGCCGGCACGGCCAGCTGTTTCCAGGCGTGGTAGTCGATGCGCATCACCACCACCATGACGGTGAAGCCGAGCAGGGCGAACAGCCCCTGCCGCTTGAGGAAGAAGAAGCCGTCGTGGAAGCGCTTGGCGGCCATGACCGACGAGGCCGAGTAGACCATCACCACCCCGAAGCAGGTGAGGGCAATGGCCATCAGCATGATGATCAGGTCGTATTCTTCCAGTTTCTTGAGCATTACCTCTCCACTATCCTGCTGATTCCCCCTCTCCCTAGCCCTCTCCCACCAGGGGAGAGGGGCCCGTTTCCCCCTCCCTTCGATGGGAGGGGGGCAGGGGGAGGGTGCACGGCATGTTGTTCTACAACCCCTTCACCGCAGCGATAAAGCGCTGGGCCCGTTCCTCGTAGTCGCGGAACATGTCGAAGCTGGAGCAGGCCGGGGACATGAGGACGGTCCCGCCCCGTTCCGTGATCTGGGCCGCGAGCCAGACCGCCTCCTCCAGGGTTGCGGCCCGGCGGGTGTCGGTCAGGGACCCCAGTTCGGTCTGCATCCGGTCGGCCGCCTCGCCGATCAGGATCAGGTGCCTGACCCGCTCCTGCACCAGGGCCGCCAGCGGGGCGTAGGAGCCCCCCTTGTCCTTGCCCCCCGCGATCAGGGTGATGTCAGTAAAACTCTCCAGGGCCTTTTCCACGCTCCCCACGTTGGTGGCCTTGCTGTCTTCGTAATACTGGACCCCTTTTACCTCGCGGACGAATTCCATGCGGTGGTGCAGGGCTCCGAACCCCTGCACGGCCTCCAGGCTCGCGTCCGGCCGGCAGCCGAGCAGCAGGGAACAGGCCAGGGCGGCCATGATGTTCTCCAGGTTGTGCACCCCGTGGAGCTTGAAATCGGCAGTGGGAAAACGCTCCTCCTGTCCTGCGTGGCGGAACAGGATCACGCCGTCCCGGTGGAATATCCCCTCTGCCAACTCCTGTTTGCGGCTGAAGGGGAAGAGGCGCGCCTTAAGCCCCTGGGCGTGCTTCCAGACCAGCGGGTCGTCGGCGTTGACCACGGCGAAATCGTCGTTGGTCTGGTTCTCGAAGATGCGCAGCTTGGCGTCGATGTACTCCTGGTAGCTGGCATAGCGGTCCAGGTGGTCTTCGCTCAGGTTGAGCAGGGCCGCCACCCGGGGGTGGAAGCTGTGGATCCACTCCAACTGGAACGAACTGATCTCCGCCACGACCCGTTCCACCGCCTCGCCCGTCTCCACCAGCTCGATGAGCGGGTCGCCGATGTTCCCACCCACGTAGGTCGTGAAACCGTTGGCCTTGAATATCTCCCCCGCAAGGGTCGTGGTCGTGGTTTTCCCGTTGGTGCCGGTGATGGCCACCAGAGGCGTCGCGATGAAGCGGGCAGCCAGCTCGATCTCGCTGACGATCTCTTTCCCGGCCCCCTTTGCCGTTACCAGCATCGGGTGGTCCTGGGGCACGCCGGGGGAGACTACGATCAGGTCGCTGTTCAGGAAATCCGCTGCGTCGTGGCGCCCCAGCACGAAGCGGATTTTGTATGCCGCTAGCTCCGTGGTCACGGCAGCCAGGGCCGTTGCGTCCCGCATGTCCGTGGCAGTGACCCGCGCCCCGGCCTTGGCCAGGAACCGGGCACAGGCCACGCCGGTCTTGGCCAGACCCATGACGAGGATGTTTTTGTTTTTAAGTTCCATTTTTAAACCCTTACACCTGCCACAGAGACACGGAGACACAGAGGTTCGCGGAGAAATTCAAAAACCTGACGGCTTTATGGTTTGACTCCAAAAAATGTTTTTCTCCCGCAGTTCTCCGTGTCTCTGTGACTCCGTGGCAGATTTTTTACCTCATCTTCAACGTCGAAATCGCCACCAGCGCCAGGATGATGGTCAATATCCAGAAGCGGACGATGATCTTGGGCTCCGCCACCCCCTTCAGCTCGAAGTGGTGGTGGATCGGCGCCATGCGGAAGATCCGCTTGCCCCGGTACTTGTACGATCCCACCTGGAAGATCACCGACAGGGCTTCGATCACGAACACGCCGCCCACGATCACCAGCAGGATCTCCTGTTTGGTCAGCACGGCGATGATCCCCAGGGTGCCCCCCAGGGAGAGGGAACCCACGTCCCCCATGAAAACCTCGGCCGGATAGGAGTTGTACCAGAGGAACCCCAGCCCGGCCCCCACCATGGCGCCGCACAGCACCGCCAGTTCACCGGCCCCCGGCACGCGGGGCACCTGCAGATAGGCCGACAGGGTGGCATGGCCGGCGATGTAGGAAAAGAGCATGTACGTGGCGGCGTTGATGGCCACCGGCCCGATGGCCAGCCCGTCCAGGCCGTCGGTCAGGTTGACGGCGTTGCTGGCCCCCACGATCACCAGGGCCGCGAACGGGATGAAGAATATCCACAGGTCGGGGTGGAACCGCTTGAAGAACGGGACGTAGAGCTCCTCGCTGAAACCGGGCTTGATGAACAGGAACACCGCCACAACCGTTGCCAGCAGCACCTGCCAGAACATCTTCTGCCGCGCCGAGAGCCCCTTGGGGTTCTTCTCCACCACTTTCTTGTAGTCGTCCACGAACCCGATCAGGCCGTAGCCGATGGTGATGAACAGGGTGATCCAGATGTACTGGTTTGTCAGGTCGGCCCATAGCAGGGTCGGGATGATAATGGCCGCCAGGATCATCACCCCCCCCATGGTGGGTGTGCCCTGCTTCTGGAGGTGCGACTCGGGCCCGTCGGTGCGGATCACCTGGCGGGCCTGGAGGCTCTCCAGCTTGCGGATGATCCAGGGGCCGAGCACGAAGCAGACCAGCAGCGCCGTAATCATGGCGTAGATGGTCCGGAAGGTGAGGTAGCGGAATATGTTGAACAGCTTGATGCTGGATGCCAGCGGATAAAAGAGATGATAGAGCATGATGATTCCCCGATGTTCATGGTGGAACGGCATGGTGCCGTCCGTGTTTCGCCCACCGCCTGGGCAGGGAGCCCTTTACCCCGGTGCGTTCCGTATCGCTTCCGCGACCCGCTCCATGCGCATGCCGCGCGAGCCCTTCACCAGCACGAAATCGCCCGCCTCGGCCCGGGCCAGGATGTCGATGACGATGGTGTCGTGGCTGTCGGCCCGGACTATGGCCGTTTCCGGCATGCCGGCGCTCAGCGCCCCCTCGGCCGTGTGGCCGGTCAGTTGGCCGTACAGGTAGAGCCGGTCCGCCACCCGGGCCGCCCGGATGCCCAGGTCGCGGTGCAACGCAGCCTCGTCCCCCCCCAGCTCCAGCATGTCGCCCAAGGCCACGAAGGCCCGCCGGGAACCCTTCAACCCTTCCAGGGTGGTCAGGGCCGCGGCCATGGAGGCCGGGTTGGCGTTGTAGCTGTCGTCGATCAGCACCAGCCCGTGGGCCTGCTCCAGCTGGAAGCGCTTGTCGTAGGGGCGGAAGGCCTCCAGCCCGGCGCGAATCACCGCCGGCGCAAGCCCCAGGCCGTGGGCCGCCGCTGCCGCCGCCAGGGCGTTGTGGATGTTGTGGCTGCCAAAGGCGCGCAGGTGAATGGTGCACTCGCCGGCCGGCAGATGCAGCCTGAAGCGCTGACCGTCGGTGCCCAGGTTTTCGATTGCCGTGGCCCGCACATCCCCGCCCGTCAAGCCGAAGGCACGCCGCTGCACGCCGGGAGGGGACGGGAGACGGGCCACCAGCGGGTCGTCGGCGTTGTACACGGCGCAGCCGCTATCCGGCAGCCGCAGCAGCAGCTCCCCCTTGGCCCGGGCCACGTTCTCCACGCTCCCCATGCTCTCCAGGTGGGCCGGAAAGGCGTTCAGCACGACCCCCACCCCCGGGGCGGCGATCTGGGCCAGGCGGTCGATCTCCCCCGGTTCGCTCATGCCCATCTCCAGCACGGCCCAGCAATGCTCCGGTTGCAGGCGGAACAACATCTGCGGCAGGCCGATCAGGTTGTTGAGGTTGCCGGCGGTCTTCAGCCCCGGCCCGGTCTGCGCCAGGATTGCGGCCAGCATCTCCTTGGTGGTGGTCTTGCCGTTGCTGCCGGTAATCCCTATCACGGGCAGGCTGAAGCGCTGCCGCCAGGCAGCGGCCAGGTCCCCCAGGGCCCGCAGGGTGTCGGGAACCACGATGCAGGTGATGCCGAGCGGGACGGAATTGGCGGCCAGCCATGCCTGATCCGCCAGGACCGTGCCGACTCCCTTTGCCATCACGTCGGCAATAAATCCATGGCCGTCGAAACGTTCTCCCCTGAGCGGCACAAACAGCTCGCCGGCAGACACGGTGCGGGAGTCGGTGGAGACGCCCGCGACCCGGCCGTCCTGCGGGCCGAGGACCCGGCCGCCGGTGGCGGCGGCTATTTCCGGGATGGTGAACACTAGTGCCCCAACTCTGAGAAGGCGGCTGCCGCCTCTTCCCGGTCGTCGAAATGGTGCTTGGTGCGGCCTATGATCTGATAATCCTCATGCCCCTTGCCGGCCAGGAGCACGATGTCGTCCGGTCGGGACAGGCGGATCGCCAGGCGGATCGCCTCGCGGCGGTTCTCCAGCATGACGAACCCCTTGTCCGCGAAGTCGGTGGAGAGTTCATCGATGGTGTATTCGCGGACACCACCCCCACCCTGACCCTCCCCCTGAGGGGGAGGGGATTGATGAATGCGACCCTCTCCCTGAGGGGGAGGGGGAGATTTTATAATGCCGCTCCTGATCTGCTCCAATATCCGGGACGGATCCTCGGTCCGGGGATTGTCCGAGGTCACGATGGCCAGGTCGGACAGCTCGGTGGCGATCCGTCCCATGATGGGGCGCTTGCCCGGATCCCGGTCGCCGCCGCAGCCGAACACGGTGATGATGCGGCCGCGGACAATCTCTTTCAGGGTGGTGAGCACGTTCTCCATGGCATCGCCGGTATGGGCGTAGTCCACCAGGCAGGTGACGCCCCGCTGGTTCTCCACCCGCTCCAGCCGGCCGGGCACGGTGGCATGCCCCTCGATGCCGGCCTTGATGGCCGCAAGCGGCAGGTCGAGGGCGATGCCGGCCGCTGCGGCCGCCAGGATATTGGACAGGTTGAAGCGCCCCAGAAGCCGCGAACTAATGGGAATCTCCCCCGTGGGGGTGACCAGGAGGGCGGAGATGCCGGCGACCGAGGACGAGACGTCAACGGCCCGCACGTCCCCGGCATAGTCGATGCCGTAGGTGATGACCGGGCAGGCGCTCTGCCGGGCCACCCGCGGGCCAGAGGGATCGTCCATGTTGATGGC
>DATBXI010000463.1:0-8876 GCA_036514355.1 Desulfuromonadaceae bacterium | reverse complement strand
CTGGTGAAGTTCAATTTGAACAGAAATTCTCGATAGATGATCGATTTCAGTATCCTCCGAATCTTGATGTAGTTTTTTATCCATCTCAACCCCACAAATACAAGGCCTTTGCAATAGAATGCAAATTTACAGAAGCCTATTCTTCTCATAAGCACTGTGGAGTTGATCCGAAATACTTCACAAATGACAAAATCTGGGAGAATTTATCTGCCTTAAAGCATCTTGCAGACGACATATCGCCAGATAATGCTCGTTTCGAGCATCTTCATGCTGCGCAACTTATCAAGCACATCCTTGGTTTGAATCGCAAATTCGGGCATGCAAGATACCGTATTCTCTATTTGTGGTATGACGCATTAGGAGGAGCCGGATTCAAACATCAGAGAGAAGTAGACGAATTTTATAAAATAGCACTCTCTGATGGAGTTCATTTTCATGCAACAACATATCAAGAGCTTATTGTTAGCCTTGCCAAGCATCGAAAACAACACAATAAATATATCGAATACCTTACAGATCGTTACCTTTGAGATGAAGTCGGCCATTATCCAAAGAACCAACATAATGCAATGTTCAACCAAGTAGAAGCACCGGCCTAAAAACCGCCGGTGTTCTCCCGTGCCGTTGTCCGAAACCTCTCCGACAGGAGAACATAATATGAATCCCAACAAGTTGGTCGTTTTCGAAAGCAAGTCCATCCGCCGTATCTGGCACGACGACGAATGGTATTTTTCCGTGGTGGATGTTGTTGCGGCGCTGACGGATAGCCATGATCCAAAGGATTATTGGTACCGGGTAAAAAAACGTGAGAAGATTTCCGGAATTGAGTTGTCGACAATTTGTCGACAACTGAAGCTGGAGGCGGCAGACGGGAAAAAATACGCTACCGACTGCGCCAACACCAAAGGCTTGTTCCGTATCATCCAGTCCATCCCCTCCCCCAAGGCCGAGCCGTTCAAACAGTGGCTCGCCCAGGTCGGGTATGAGCGGATCCAGGAGATAGAAAACCCCGAGCTGGCCCAGGAGCGGATGAAGCAGCTCTACGAACAGAAGGGGTATCCCAAGGATTGGATCGACAAGCGTCTGCGGGGCATCGCCATCCGCCAGAACCTGACCGACGAATGGCAGGAGCGGGGGATCACGACGGAGCGGGATTTCAGTATCTTGACAGCCGAGATCGCAAAGGCCACCTTCGGCATCACCCCCTCGGAGCACAGGGACCTGAAAGGGCTGGCCAGGAAAAACGAGAATCTGCGCGACCACATGACTGATCTTGAATTGATCTTCACCATGCTCGGAGAAAAGGTAACGACGGAAATATCGCAGGCGGAAAAGCCGGATACCTTCGAGAAGAACAAAAAGGTGGCCAAGCGGGGCGGCGGTGTGGCAGGTACGGCACGCCGGGAAACGGAAAAAGAGCTGGGGAGAAGTATCGTCAGCCCGGAGAATTTTCTGCCCAAATCGCTTATGCCACCCAAAAGGAACAAGCGATGAAGGCGGTCATCCAGCGCGTAACGTCAGCAAGTGTCGTGGTCGAGGGCGAGACCGTGGGGGAGATCGGCCGCGGCATCCTGGTGCTCCTGGGGGTCGAGAAGAGGGACGACGCGGCCCGGGCCGACTGGCTGGCGGAGAAGATCTGTGGCCTGCGCATCTTCAGCGACGCAGCGGGAAAGATGAACCTGTCGGTGCAGGAGATCGGCGGCGCCCTGCTGGTGGTGTCCCAGTTCACCCTGGCGGGCAACTGCGCCAAGGGCAAGCGCCCCTCCTTCGACACGGCGGCCCCGCCGGACGAGGGAAAGCGGCTGTACGGATATTTCGTGGAAGCGGCGAAACGCCTCGGGGTGCCGGTCGCCACCGGCATCTTCCAGGCCGACATGCAGGTCAGCCTGGTCAACGACGGGCCGGTGACCTTTATCCTGGAGCGCTAGTCTCCCGCGACCAGGCAACGTATGGATTTCTCCCCCGCTCTGTGGTATACACGTCGCCAGGGTTAGTTCAAAAACAAAGAGGGGCCAGCCGCATACGGCTGACCCCTTAATTTGCATGGTCGGGATGACTAGATTCGAACTAGCGACCCCCTGCTCCCGAAGCAGGTGCGCTACCAGGCTGCGCTACATCCCGAAGAATTATTTTTATATATTTTTTATACCGGGTTTGTCAACTGCAAAGACCCCCGAGAGGATCAGAAAGAATGAGCGACAGTATCAAACAGCAGATCAGGGAACTTCTCAAATCACACAACGCCGTGCTGCTGGCCCACAACTACATGCGCGACGAGGTGCAGGAGATCGCCGACATCACCGGGGATTCCCTGGCGCTTTCCATGGAAGCGGCCAGGACTGCGGCCGATGTGATCGTCTTCTGCGGGGTGCACTTCATGGCTGAATCCGCTGCCATCCTGTCGCCCGACAAGCGGGTGCTGCTGCCGCGCCCCGACGCCGGCTGCCCCATGGCCGACATGGTCACGGCAGCGGAGCTGGAGGCGCTGAAGGCCAAGCACCCCGGAGTGCCGGTGGTGACCTACGTCAACTCCTCGGCCGAGGTCAAGGCCCATTCCGACATCTGCTGCACCTCGGCCAATGCCCTGAAGGTGGTCAGGTCCCTGAAAGAGGCAGAGCTGATCTTCGTGCCGGACCGCAACCTGGGGCGCTGGGTGGCGCAGTTCGTGCCGGAGAAGCGGTTCATCTTCTGGGAGGGGTACTGCCCGACCCACGAGCGCATGACCGTGGAGGCGGTGCTGAAGAAGAAGGCCGAGCATCCCGACGCCCTGTTCGTCTGCCACCCCGAGAGCGCCCCGGAGGTCTCGGCCCTGGCCGACCACGTCTGCTCCACCAGCGGCATGTACGACTGGTGCCGCCAGAGCCCGGCGAAGCGGTTCATCATCGGCACCGAGGCGGGCATCCTCTACAAGCTGCGCAAGGAGAACCCCGGCAAGGAGTTCATCCTGGCCTCGCCGGCCCTGATCTGCCCCAACATGAAGCTCACCTCCCTGGAGGACGTGCTCTACTCGCTCCAGACCATGTCGCCGGTGGTCACGGTGCCCGAGGCGATCCGCGTCAGGGCAAAGGCGGCCCTGGACCGGATGCTGGCCGTGCCGCGGGACTGACGGGTTACCCGGCAGCGCACCGCTCAAATTAAAAAGCCCCTGGCGTATGTCAGGGGCTTTTTGCGTTTATTCCGTCTCCGTCTACATCAGAAGCCGCGTCAGGAAGTAGTCCGCCACCAGGATCAGCATGAAGGAAAGCACCACCGACCGGGTGGTGGAAATGCCGATCCCCCGCGCTCCGCCCGATGTGTTGAAGCCCACGTAGCAGCAGATGACGGCGATGATGCCGCCGAAGACAAAGGACTTGACCAGCCCCGCAAGGATCTCCCTGATCTTGAGCGCCATTCTGAGCGCATCGGTGTAGGTGCTGTAGGAGATGAATATCCGCGGGTGCAGGTGGCTGATGATGGCGCCGCCGAGCATGCCGACGCAGTCGGCGTAGATGGTGAGGACCGGCACGCAGATCAGGGCCGCGATCAGGCGGGGCATGACCAGGTAGCGTATGGGGTCGATCTCCAGGGTCTTCAGGGCGTCGATCTCCTCGTAGACCTTCATCACGCCGATCTCCGCCGCCATGGCCGACCCGGCCCTGCCGGCCACCAGGAAGCTGACCATGACCGGTCCCATCTCCCGCACCATGGAGAGGCCGACGATGCCGCCGATGATGTCCTGGGTGCCGTATTTGGCGAGCTCGACCCCGGTCTGCAGCGCCAGGACCATGCCCACGAAAAAGGCCATGACCGAGGCCACCGGCAGGGTGTCGTACCCGATGATGACCGTCTGGGTGAAGATGGACGGGATGTTGCGCGGTGCCTCCCGGAAGGCGGCCAGGGTCCGCCACAGGAGGGTCAGCACCTCGCCCACGATGCGAAACGAGTACAGCACCTTGGTGCCTATGAATTCAAGCAATCGGGTCATTCACTCCTCCAACTGAACGGTATCCACAGGAAACGCAGCGATGTCCTGCCCGGCTCGCTGGCATAGCCCAACAGCCCCTTCAGCAGCCGGAAATCCGTTCCCTGCCGGGTGGAGCGCCAGGAGACCAGCGGCGCCAGTTCCCAGGCGTTCTCTGCGCCGCGCCGCTCCCGCCAGTACAGGTTCCAGAGGATCGAGGTGGCGCCGTCCCCCTTGTCGTCCCATGTGGCGATGAAGATCCGCCACAGGGGCGCCCAGTTGCGTTCCACCCCCTCGTTCCAGATCACCGGCTCCACCGGAGCGGGCAGCGACAGGGTACGCACCCCCTCTTCGTCCCGCTTCCAGGCGTACAGGGGCCAGAAGGCGCTCCGGGCCCGCTCCCTTCCGATTTTGGGCCACGACTCGTCCGAGCGGTGGAACAGGAAGTAGAACAGGCTGGTCTTGTCCTGGCGAAACTCGGGTGAGTCTAACGTCTCCTGGTGATAGACCGGCCACAGCACCCAGCGGCTGTGGGAAATTTTCCCCTGTGACTCGGCATAGAACGGCAGAAAGCGATCCGTATGCGTGTCCTTTTCATGGGCCGTCATCCAGAACGGCCAGAAAAAGTCCCGCTCCACGGCCTGGCCAGTTTCGTCCCGCACCACGCCGCAGAACGGCCAGGGGGCATAGGTCGAGCTGCGCTTCGGCGATTGCGACGAGGCGTAGAACGGCAGCAGATAGCGCCGCTCCACCGGGTTGTCGCTGTCCTTGGCCAGGCTCTCGTTGAAGTAGAGCGGCCAGAGCGCGAAGCGTTTCTCGTAGACCCCTTCCTTGGCCGACTGGCCGTACAGCGGCCAGAAGGCAAAACCGCTCTCCCTGTCGCCCGATACGGTGTTGAACAGGGGATAGAGGTAATTGGTGGAGGTGGTGCCCTTGCTGACCGTGCGGCCGTAGAGGGGAAACAGGACGTAGTGGTATTCGTCGCGCCAGAAGCGTTCGTAGATGTCGCCGTACAGGGGGAAGACCGAGGTGTAGGGGCCGTACTTCTCCGAGGTGCCGCTGATGTAAAACGGGAACAGCATGGCGTCGTGCGTTTCCTCCGGGGTCCCCGGACGATTGACGTGGGTCTGGAACAGCTCGAGCACCTGCGTGTAGGAGCCCTCCCCGGAGCTGCCGGTGGAGGCAATGGGGTAGAGGTAGTTGCTCTCCTCGGCGTCGTGCGTCGTCCGGGTGGAGAACAGGGGGCGGATGGCCGTCGTGGTCCCCTCGACCGTCTGCTCCCGCTTGAACAGGGGACCGAGGATGGAGAGGTTGCTGTAGCCGGTGGCCGGGCTGGAGCGGTAATCGAACAGCGGCCAGAGGGTGACGATCTCGCCCTGGCCGGCACCGGCGTCGGCGGCCGCTGCCGGCCGGGCGACTGCGGCCACCAGCAGCAGGGAGAGGGCGAATTGTACGTATGACTTCTTCATTCAGATGCTCCGGGTGCTCCTGCGGATGGCGCATTATTCCTTATCGGTCCAGGGGAGTCAACCGGGAAAGGGTGCGGACGTACGTCCGAGGGCGGGCCACTTTTACAAAACTATTACACGTTCCCAAGAATCGGGGCTGGTATGATGGCCATGAACACGGGCATGAACGCCCCAACCCGACTACCGGAGAATACAGATGGCCAAACCGTTGCGCATCGGAAAGTACACTGTCCGTTATCCGCTCATCCAGGGAGGCATGGGGGTACGCATCTCGGCCGGCAACCTGGCCGGACACGTGGCCAAATGCGGCGGCGTGGGTCTGGTGGCAGCCGCGGGGATCGGCCTCAACAGCGAGTTCTACGACGGCCGCAACTACTTCCAGGCCGATGCCGAGGCGTTCAAGGCCGAGCTGGCCAAGGCCTATGCCATTGCCCCGGACGGTGTCATCGGCGTCAACGTCATGGTAGCCCTGTCCGATTTTGAATCCCTGGTCCGGGCGGCCGTGGAAGGTGGGGCCAAGGTCATCGTCTGCGGCGCCGGGCTGCCCATGAGCCTGCCGGAGCTGACCGCCGATCATCCCGACGTGGCCCTGGTGCCCATCGTTTCCTCCCTGCGCGCGGCCCAGCTCATTGCCAAGAAATGGCACAAGGGGTACGGCCGCCTGCCCGATGCGGTGGTGGTGGAGGACCCGGACACGGCCGGCGGCCATCTGGGGGAGAAGCTGGAGAACATCGGCACCGGCGAGTACGACCAGTATGCCACGGTGCGCGACATCAAGGCGTTCTTCGTGGAGGAGTACGGTGCCGAGGTGCCGGTCATCGCGGCCGGCGGCATCTGGGACCGGGCCGACCTGGAGCATGCCCTGGCCCAGGGGGCCGACGGCGTGCAGATGGCCAGCCGCTTCGTCTGCACCGAGGAATGCGATGCCGACGACGCCTTCAAGCAGCGGTACCTGGAGTGCAGGGAGGAGGACATCGGCCTGATCATGAGCCCGGCCGGGCTGCCGGGCAGGGCCATCCTCACCAACAGTGAGGCCATCCGCCAGCACGACCTGGACTACGACGTCGCCTGCAGCATGGGGTGTCTGAAGAAGTGCGCCTACAAGGAGACCGGCGAGCGCTTCTGCATCGTGACCGCCCTGGACAGGGCCCAGCGGGGCGACGTGGCGACGGGACTGGTCTTCTGCGGCACCAATGCCTGGCGGGCCGACCGCATCACCACGGTGCAGGCCATATTCGACGAGCTGTTCGGTGCGCAGGAGGCAGGCGCGGAAGCGGACAACCTGCAGGAGGCGGCCTGAAACGCCGTTGGTAGGTACAGGACACGAACGCCGCCGTGGGGTAACCACGGCGGCTTTTTTATTGCCCGGACCGCTCCTCCTCCGCCAACTGGTGGGCGCCGGTGAAGTAGTGGCGGTACCCCTGGAGCAGGATCAGGAAGGCCGTGATGGCCACGGCGCCGGTTATGGCGCACATGATGGCAATCTGGTAGCGCACCGCGATGATCGGTGCGGTGCCGGACAGGATCTGGCCGGTCATCATGCCGGGGAGGGAGACGATCCCCATGGCGGCCATGGTGTTCATGGTCGGCATCAGGGCAGCCCGGAAGGCGCGCCGCACCGCCGTGTCGGACGCCTGGCGGCTGGTGGCCCCCAGGCAGAGGGCGGTCTCGATCTCGTCCCGCCGCTCGTGGATCTCCGCTGCCAGGCGCTCGGCGGCCAGGGTGGCGCCGTTCATGGAGTTGCCGATGATCATGCCGGCCAGGGGGATCAGGTAGCGCGGGTCGTACCAGGGGGTATAGCCCACCACCAGCCCGCAGAACAGGAAGGTCACCCCGCCGCACCCCACAAGGATCGATGTGCCCATCACCCGGTAAAAACGGGGCATGCGGTGCTTGATGCGTCCCCCCATGACCTGCAGCGCGAACCCTGCCATGGCCAGCAGGATGGCGACCACCGCCAGGGGGCTCCTGACGCTGAACACCAGGTGCAACAGGTACCCCACCGCGAACAGCTGGACAACCATCCGCAGCGAGGACCACAACATCTGCCCCTCCTGGCCGATGCGCCGCAGGCGCGCCAGGCCGATGGCCAGCAGTACCAGCCCGTAGGCCAGGGCCAGGTTCGCCAGGCTCAGGTTGACGATCTGTGCGTCGTCCACGTCTATGCCTCCGTTTCGTCCGGCTCGGCCAGGAAACGCCGCAGCTCGGCGCTCTGGGGGTTGGAGAGGAGCGCTGCCGCCTGCCCCGCTTCCCGGATCCGCCCCGCTTCCAGGTAGATCAGGTGATCGGCGATCTTTCCCGCCAGCCGCAGGTCATGGGTCACCAGGATCACGGTCAACTGCTGGGAGCGGCAGATGTCGTGGAGCGTGGCGCTGAGGCGGTCGGCGGTGGGGCGGTCCAGGGCGCTGGTGGGTTCGTCCAGCAGCAGCACGTGGGGCCGGGTGATGAGGGACCGGGCCAGGCTCACCCGCTGCTGCTGCCCCAGGGAGAGGGTGCGGCTGTCCCGTTCCAGCAGCTCGGCGTCCAGGCGCGCCAGCTCCAGTACCTGGGCGATCTCCGGGCCGTCGGCAGGAGGCAGCGGTTCTTGGCGGTAGCGGAAGGGAAGGAGCAGGTTGGCCAGCACGCTCCCCTCGAACATGAACGGCTTCTGGGGCACCATGGCCACCCGGCGGCGCAACTGCAACGGGTCCATGGCGGCGATGTCCTCCCCGTTCAGGTACACGGTACCGCTTGTGGGGTCGCTCAGCCGGTTGATCAGCCGGATCAGGGAGCTCTTCCCCCCGCCGGAGGGACCTACGATGGCGGTGATTGCGCCGCTGTCGGCCGAGAAGGAGATGTCGCTCAGGATCGGCACTGTCCGCCCGTCGCGGCCGCTCCGCATGACGGCGATCCGCTCCAGCCGCACCGCTCTGTTGTGTGCATCCTCAATGGCGTCCATCACGTGCCTTCCGGGAAGTTGTGGGCATACCGCCCATGAGTTTCCGTATCTCTACGCCATCCGGCCCCTGTTTTCAAGGGATTTTCGAATGCGCCGCCCTCTGACGGTCCCGCTCCCGATTTCTCCTTGCCAGCTGCCCTTGGCCATGATATATCAAGAAAAATTGATTTATAAGAATCAGGATTGCTGATATATCATGCTCGACACCCTCAAAGCCCTTGCCGATCCCTGCCGCCTGCGTCTGGTGGCGGTGCTGCTGGCCGGTGAATTCACCGTGCAGGAGTTGACCGCCATCCTCCGGATGGGGCAGTCGCGCATCTCGCGGCATCTCAAGATCCTCACCGAGGCGGGGGTGCTGGCGGTCAAGCGCCAGGGGACCTGGAGCTACTACCGGGCCGGAGGGGCGTCTCCCTTCTTCGCCGCCATCCGTACGGCCGTGGCCCAAGGGGTGGAGGGGCTGCCGGAACGGGCGGCAGACCTGGCAGCCGTAGCCCAGGTGCTGGAGGAACGTCGCCGCAGGAGCCAGGAG
>DATBXI010000462.1:0-3997 GCA_036514355.1 Desulfuromonadaceae bacterium | reverse complement strand
ATCAGCCTGCTCGGCGTCCTGGCCGGACAGCGCGGCGAGGTGAACCCCCTGCCCGCGGTCATGAAGGGAATCCGCATTCAGGGCATCTATGTGGGGTCCCGCGCCATGTTCGAGGCCATGAATCGCGTCATTGCCCTGCACGCCATCCATCCGGTCATTGACCGGGTATTCCCGTTCTCCGAGGCTGTCCAGGCATTCCGGCATCTGGAAAGCGGTGCCCATGTGGGGAAGGTCGTCATCGCGCTCTGACCGTGACCGGCCGATTTGTGTACATATTTCATAAAAACAAGGCTACCGCATGAAACCTGTTACACCTGAACCGTTGGCCCCCCGCTGGATACCGGGCAAGATCGTGGCCGTATATGCCATCATCAGCAGCCTGTGGATCTTCTTCTCCGACAGACTGATGGAAAACGTCGTGAAAGATCCGCACCTCATGGCGCGGATCGGCATGATCAAAGGGTGGCTTTTTGTCCTCGTGACGTCGCTGCTGCTGTTTTTTCTGATCCGCAGGTATGTGGCCAGTCTCAGGCATGCCAGCGCTACCCACATGGAAGCGGAGCGGCGCTTTAGGGAGTTGATGGAGCGGGTGCACATGATCGCCCTCATGCTCGACAGCACGGGCACCATCACCTTCTGCAACGACTTCCTGCTGGACCTGACCGGATGGTCGCGCGACGAACTCTTGGGCCGGGACTGGTTTGACACCTGCATCCCTGCGGATATCAGGGATGCGCTGCATACTCTGTTCCGGCGGGGGATGACCACGGGTCAGATTCCCTTTCATCATGAGAACAGTATCATTACCCGCAACGGCAGTGAATGCCTCATCGTGTGGGACAATACCCTGCTGCGTGATGGAACCGGGGCGGTAGTGGGCGTCGCCTGTCTGGGGATGGATGTCACAAAGCACCGCAGCATGGAGGTGCAACTGCTCCACGCCCAGAAGATGGAGTCCATCGGGACCCTGGCCGGAGGGGTGGCCCACGATTTCAACAATATCCTCACGGTCATCATGAACTGCGCCGAGATGCTGCGAAACAAGCTGGGGGACCGGGAGCGCGCTTTCCTGCTGGTGGATCAGGTTCTGGGCGCGGCCCAGCGGGCAGCCAAACTTACCCGCAGCCTGCTGGCTTTCAGCAGAAAACAGCAGATGCTGCCACGTCCCATCGACCTGAACGAGCTTATCACCCAGACGCACGGTTTCCTGGAGCGGATCATCGGTGAGGATGTGGAGCTGAACATGACCCTGTGTCAGGGGGAGATGACCGTTCTGGCCGATCGGGGACAGTTGGAGCAGGTGATCATGAACCTGGCCACCAACGCCCGCGACGCCATGCCCAGTGGGGGACGGCTGACCATCTCCACCCGGGTGAGCCGGCTGGACGGCCAAGTCTTTGCCGACGGTTCTCCGGCCGCGGGCCGGTATGCGCTGCTGACCCTGGCCGATACCGGCGTTGGCATTGCCAAGCAGGAGCAGGAGCGGATATTCGAGCCATTTTTCACCACCAAGGAGGTGGGCAGGGGGACGGGCCTGGGGCTGTCGATGGCCTATGGCATCATCAGGCAGCATAACGGCTGGATCACCGTGGAAAGCGAGGTGGGCGGAGGGAGCGCGTTCACGATCTGTCTCCCCCTGGTTGGTGAGCGGGATATGGTGGGAACCGTTCCGGCTGAATCACCGCCGCGGGGTACGGAAACCATCCTGTTGGTGGAGGATGACGAGCAGGTGCTGCACGTCAACAAGGCGATGCTGGAGGAGAATGGCTATCGCGTGATCCCTGCGCGGGACGGTGCCGAGGCGGTCGAGCTGTTCCGTGCCGAGGGAGGCGCCATCGCCCTGGCCGTCATCGATGTGGTCATGCCCCTGATGAGCGGCAGGCAGGTATACGACCAATTATCGAAACTGAATCCCCGCCTGCGGGTGATCTTTACCAGCGGCTACCCGGCGGACGCCCTTGATCGCACCGGCGTGCCCGAAAACAGCCACTTTATGGCCAAGCCCGTGAATTCGGCGGAATTCCTCCGCACGGTGCGCAAACTCCTGGATACCTGATGTTTCGCCGGTTCCCGCGGTTTCCCGTCAGTCGTGCGGTGCGTCGATTTCCACGGGAAGATAGACGTGAAAGGTGCTTCCCTCCGTTGGCCCGGATTCTGCGGTGATAAGGCCGCCATGTTTCCTGATGATGGCGTGACAGACCGCCAGGCCGAGACCCATTCCCTTTTGGCTGCCCATCTGTTTGGTCGTGAAATAGGGATCGAATATCTTCCCCAGATGTTCCGGCCGAATGCCCGTGCCCGTATCCCGGAAGGAGACGTGCACGTATGCGCCCGGCGTGAGCGCCAACCCGTCCTGCGCCGAGATGGTGCAACCGCGGAGGGCAACCTTCAGCACTCCGCCGTCCGGCATGGCTTCCAGGGCGTTGGTGGTCAGGTTGGCAACGACCTGGCGAATCTGCGTTTCGTCGATGTGCGCACAGGGAACCGTATCGGGCAGGTCAAGATCGCACGTGACAGCCGTGGCGGTGCTGTCGTTAAGTACGGCAGTGACGCCGCTGGCGATGAGCTGGCTCAGTGGAACGGCATGGTGCACGCTCTCCCCGCCCCTGGCGAAGGTCAACAGTCGCTGGCTCAATTCCCGCGCCTGCTCGGAGCTCTTTTCCGCTTCGTCGAGAAACTCATAGACGACGCTGCCCGGCTCGGACCGGTGTTTGGCAAGGTTGACGTATCCCAGGATCACCTGGAGCAGGTTGTTGAAGTCATGCGCCATGCCGCCTGCCAGGATCGTGGTGGCCTCCAGTTTCTTGGCCTTGTGCGCCTCGGCCTCCAGCTTGCGCCGGTCGGTGATGTCCTCGGCGGTCTTGATGTACTTGATTATGGTGCCGTCAGGTGATGTCAGGGGCGAAATGTTGCTGTACTCCCAGAACATGTCGCCGTTTTTTCCCCTGTTTTGAAGCACGCCATGCCATTCCCCCCCGCCCAGGATTGAGCGCCACATATCCCGATACACCGCAGCGGGTGTTTCGCCCGATTTGAGGATGCGTGGCGTTTGCCCTATGACCTCTTCGGCGGTGAAGCCGGTTACCTTGCAAAACTTGCGGTTGACATATTCGATGACCCCGTGGGTGTCGGTAATCACCGTCATGCTGGGGCTTTGCTCCAGCGCATTGGAGAGCATGTGGATCCGCCCGGCCTGTTCCTGAAGCCGCCGTTGCATGCGGACTATGGTGATGCACTGGTCAATGGCTGCCAGGAGTTTACCGAACTCGACCGGTTTGATGACGAACTTGTCCACGCCGATGTCGATGGCATCCAGCATGTATTTGGTGTCACTGAAGGCGGTTATGACGATGATTTGGGTTTCCCGATCACTTCCGCGAATTGAACGGGCCATATCCAGCCCGTTCATGCGCGGCATCATGATATCCGTGATAACGATGTCGGGCGCGTGCCTGCAGAAGAGTTCGAGCCCCTCGTTGCCGTCTGCGGCGGTCAGAAGGCGAAAGCCGCGGGCCGTGAGTATGCGTCCCACCTGCTCCCTGGTGGCAGCCTCGTCTTCAACGTAGAGTATGGTGATGTCGCTCGCTTCCGCATGGTCGCTCATGTACGCCTCGGAGTGATTTGTTTCAGTATATTGTATACATTTTTGATAATATCATACCAGAGAATCCGTGTGAGGCAAGAGCGGAAGCGATGTGTTCATCGATTGTCGTTAAAAAGCGAGGAGTCAGATGGCCTTGCGCCAGGCCAGGCGCTGTTCAAGCCAGCGGGAGAGTGAGGTGAAGGCGTAGCAGAGGATGAAATAGACGAGGGCGATGAAGATGAAGATCTCCGTGGGGAAGGCCATGGTGCGGTTGTTGATCTGGGTGCCCACGTGGGTCAGTTCCGATACCCCCACGATGAAGGCCAGCGAGGTGTCCTTGATCAGCGACACGAACTGGTTGACGAAGGAGGGGATCATGTTGCGCAGCCCCTGGGGGAGCACGATGTAGAGCAT
>DATBXI010000461.1:0-8973 GCA_036514355.1 Desulfuromonadaceae bacterium | reverse complement strand
TGCCCCTTGCCGGCCAATACCTTGGTAATGGCTGCCGTCAATGTGGTCTTGCCGTGGTCAACGTGACCTATCGTACCGATGTTTACATGCGGCTTGTTGCGCTCGAATTTCGCCTTCGCCATGATTACTGGCCCTCCTCGTCTCGGTATATTTCTGTTAGCCTTTTACTTTTGCGACTATTTCATCCGCTACCGATTTGGGTACCGGCTCGTAATGGTCAAACGTCATGGTGTAGGTGGCACGACCTTGGGTTGCGGAGCGCAGGTCGGTGGAGTAGCCGAACATGGCGGCCAAAGGCACCATCGCACTTACCACCTGGGCACCAGCGCGGGAATCCATACCCATGATGCGGCCGCGGCGGGAGTTCAGGTCGCCGATGACATCGCCCATGTACTCCTCTGGTACGACCACCTCGACGGACATGATCGGCTCCAGGATGATGGGTGCAGCCTTAGCGCAACCTTCTTTGAAGCCCATGGAGCCGGCGATCTTGAACGCCATCTCGGAGGAGTCGACCTCGTGGTAAGAACCGTCAATGAGGGTCACCTTGACATCCACGACCGGGAACCCGGCCATGACGCCGTTATTGGTGGCTTCCTGAATCCCTTTATCAACCGCGGGAATGTATTCCCTAGGGACAACGCCGCCCTTGATGGCATCGACAAACTCGTACCCCTTGCCGGCCTCCTGCGGCTCAACCTCAAGCCAGACATGACCGAATTGACCACGGCCACCGGACTGACGAACGAACTTGCCCTCTACCTTGACCTTCTTGGTAATGGTTTCGCGGTAGGCAACCTGCGGCTTGCCGACACTGGCCTCAACCTTGAATTCACGCTTGAGACGATCGACAATGATTTCGAGATGGAGCTCGCCCATACCGGAAATGATGGTCTGACCGGTTTCCTCATCAGTCTTGACGCGGAAAGACGGGTCTTCACTGGCCAACTTCTGCAGACCAAAGCCGAGTTTTTCCTGTTCTGCTTTGGTCTTGGGCTCAATTGCAATGGAGATAACCGGCTCGGGGAACTCAATGGACTCAAGGATAACCTGCTTTTCCTCTCCACAGAGCGTATCGCCGGTGGTGGTGTATTTGAGACCGACCGCGGCAGCGATATCGCCGGCGTACACCTCTTTAATCTCTTCACGCTTGTTGGCGTGCATCTTGAGGATACGGCCGATGCGTTCTTTCTTGCCTTTGGTCGAGTTGTAGACATAGGAGCCGGCGGTAACAACACCGGAGTAGACGCGAAAGAAGGTCAGCTGACCAACAAACGGATCAGTCATAATCTTGAAGCCAAGCGCAGAAAACGGCTCGCTATCAGAAGCCTTACGCTCGGTCTCAGCACCCGAGTCCACATCGACACCCTTAATGGCGGGAATGTCAAGCGGGGACGGCATGTAGTCGACAACCGCATCCAGAAGGTTCTGCACCCCCTTATTTTTAAAGGAGGAGCCGCAGATAACGGGACAAATCTTAATGCCGATGGTGCAGGCGCGAATCGCCGCCATGATTTCAGCTTCTGTCAATTCCTCGCCGCCAAGGTACTTTTCCATGAGGGCGTCATCGTGGCTTGCAACCTCTTCGATCAGTTTCTCACGATATTCCTGTGCAAGCTCAACCAAGTCAGCCGGAACATCCTCGGCGTGAAACGTGGCACCAAGGGACTCATCGTCCCAGATGATCGCCTTCATGGTAACCAGGTCAACAACACCCTTAAAATTCTCTTCCTTGCCTACCGGAATTTGGATCGGAATCGGATTGGCTTTGAGGCGATCCTTGATCATCTGCACGCCACGGAAAAAGTCGGCACCCACACGGTCCATCTTATTTATGAACGCAATGCGGGGTACCCCATATTTATCGGCCTGACGCCAGACTGTCTCCGACTGGGGCTCGACGCCACCAACGGAACAGAATACGGCGACCGAGCCGTCAAGAACGCGCAGGGAGCGTTCAACCTCAATAGTAAAGTCAACGTGACCTGGAGTATCGATGATGTTGATGTTACAATCACGCCAGCTACAGGTTGTGGCTGCGGAGGTAATCGTAATACCGCGCTCCTGCTCCTGCTCCATCCAGTCCATGGTCGCAGTGCCTTCGTGCACTTCACCGATCTTATGGGACACACCGGTATAGTAAAGGATACGCTCGGTCGTCGTCGTCTTGCCGGCGTCGATGTGAGCCATAATCCCGATATTTCTGTATTTTTCAAGCGGCGATAAGCGGGGCACTGAATCCTCCGAAACTTGTCAGGCTAATTACCAGCGATAGTGGGCAAAGGCGCGGTTGGCCTCGGCCATTTTGTGAACATCTTCACGCTTCTTGACGGCGGCGCCACGATTGTTATAGGCATCGAGTATCTCGCCAGCCAGCTTATCCTTCATGGTCTTTTCGCTGCGGGCAGCGGAATACTTGATCAGCCAGCGCATCGCCAGCGAAACGCGGCGGTCGGGGCGAACCTCGATCGGCACCTGGTACGTGGAGCCCCCTACCCTGCGGGACTTGACCTCCAGCATCGGCTTGATGTTGTCGAGGCTCTTCTTCAGAACCTTGACCGCCTCATCGTTAGCCTTCTGGGCAACGATATCAAGCGCGCCGTACAGGATCGATTCCGCTATGCTCTTTTTACCTGCCAGCATCATAATATTGATCAACTTGGCGACCGTCTTGTCGTTGAACTTCGGATCCGGCAGAATATTTCTCTTGGGAACTTCTCTTCTTCTTGGCATATCTATCCCCTCAACGAACTCGATTTACTTATTTAGGCCGCTTAGCGCCATACTTCGAGCGGCTCTTCTTGCGGTCCTTCACACCGACAGAATCGAGCGTACCACGCACGATATGATAACGGACACCCGGAAGGTCCTTCACCCTGCCGCCACGAATCAAGACGACCGAGTGCTCCTGCAGGTTGTGCCCAACCCCGGGGATATACGACGTGACCTCAATCCCGTTGGTCAACCTCACCCTGGCAACCTTACGGAGAGCAGAGTTCGGCTTCTTCGGCGTGGTCGTATACACCCTCGTACACACACCGCGCTTCTGCGGGCAACACTTCAAAGCAGGCGCCGTGGACTTGTCCTTCTTGTTTTCCCTGCCGGTCCGTATAAGCTGATTAATCGTTGGCATAATCGATACATTCTCCCAGCACAAAAAATATCCGCTACGCTCCCCAGAGGGAAGCGAATCGCAAATCTACTGTTTCCACCAACTTACTCTATACCGCTTGCTGTTCGAGGTCGCTGCCGACTTGGAATACGAAGACACGCAAACATGGTAGGGAATGGAATAGGTGTAGGCCGCAAACAACACGGCATCTCCATTCATGTCTCAAAGCACTACGGCTTTGGGCATCGACCTCAAAAAGAAATAATTTAATACTAGATTATCTTGAGCCTGTCAACATAAAAAATTGCAGGGGGACATTTTTTACGTGGCACGTATGCTTGGAGAGGGCGCAGAACGTGCGCCCTCTCCAAGTACTCATCACGTTATGCGGCCTCCGGCATCCCTTCAGTCCCCGCGCTTTCCTCTTCGACAGGAGACTGCTCCTCTTCAGGCGTCTCTGCCAGCAGGCGCAGGTTGCGATAGCGCGAAAGTCCCGTTCCCGCAGGTATGAGCCGGCCCATGATGACGTTCTCCTTGAGTCCGCGCAGGAAGTCCACCTTGCCCTCTATGGCGGCCTGGGTGAGCACCTTGGTGGTTTCCTGGAACGATGCGGCCGAGATGAACGATTCCGTCGACAGGGATGCCTTGGTGATGCCCAAGAGCAGCGGTTCGGCGATGGCCGGCCGCTTTCCTTCTGACAGCACCTTTTCGTTTTCCTCTTCGAACATGAAGCGCTCAACCTGGTCGTCAACCAGTAATGTGGTGTCGCCCACGTCCTTGATACGTACCCTGCGCAGCATCTGGCGGACAATGACCTCGATGTGCTTGTCGTTGATCTTTACACCCTGGAGGCGATACACCTCTTGCACTTCGTCCACCAGGTACTTGGCCAGTTCCTTGACCCCCAATACCCTGAGGATGTCGTGCGGGTTGGATGAACCATCCATGAGCGCCTCGCCGGCGCGTACCTGGTCGCCCTCATGGACGCTGATGTGCTTCCCTTTCGGAATCAGGTACTCCTTGGGCTCCCCAACCTCGGGGGTGACGATGACCTTGCGTTTGCCCTTGGCATCCTTGCCGTAGGAGACGCGGCCGTCGATCTCCGAGATCACCGCATAGTCCTTGGGCTTGCGGGCCTCGAACAATTCGGCGACACGTGGCAGGCCGCCGGTAATATCCTTAGTCTTGGTCGTCTCACGTGGGATCTTGGCAATGATGTCGCCGGCGCTGATCACCGTGTCCTCCTGCACCGAGATATTGGCGCCCACCGGCAGGAAGTAACGGCCGACCGTGCCGCCGCCTTCGCCGCTGCTGTCCTTGATGGCTATGCGGGGGCGTTTGTCGCTGTCTTTGGACTCGACGATGACCTTGCGGGACAGACCGGTCACCTCGTCCAGCTGTTCTTCCATGGTGACCCCTTCAAGGATGTCGCCAAATTTCACCTTACCGGCAAACTCGGTGAGGATCGGCATGGTGTAGGGATCCCATTCAGCCAGGGTTGTTCCCTGCTTGACCTTGCCTTCAGGAGCTATCTTGATCTTGGCGCCGTACACAACACCGTATTTCTCGCGTTCGCGGCCGGTATCGTCAACAACGGCGATCTCTCCGTTGCGGTTCATGACAATATGATGTCCTTCCGCATTCACGACCGTGCTCAGGCCGATGAACTTGAGAGAACCGTCTGTGCGGGCTTCCAGTGAGGTCTGCTCGGCATGTCGGGATGCGGTACCACCGATATGGAAGGTCCGCATGGTCAGCTGCGTACCCGGTTCGCCGATGGACTGGGCCGCAATGACCCCCACCGCCTCGCCCTGATTGACGCTGTGACCACGGGCCAGGTCGCGGCCGTAACATTTGGCGCAGATGCCCCGACGGCTCTGGCAGGTGAGAACGGAACGGATCTTGACCTTCTCCAGGCCGGCGTCTTCGATCCGCTTGACCAGGGTCTCGTCGATTTCCTGATTGTCCTCCACCAGCACCTCGCCGGTAATCGGATCAAGGATATCATCCAGGGCCACACGCCCCAGGATACGGTCGCCGATATGCTCGATGACCTCTCCCCCTTCGGTCAGGGACGAGACAATCAAACCATCCAGGGTGCCGCAGTCGTCTTCGGTGATGATGGCGTCCTGGGCCACATCCACCAGACGGCGGGTCAAGTAACCGGAGTTGGCGGTCTTGAGGGCCGTATCCGCCAGACCCTTGCGGGCACCGTGGGTGGAGATGAAGTACTGGAGCACGGTAAGGCCTTCGCGGAAGTTGGCGGTGATGGGGGTCTCGATGATCTCGCCGGACGGCTTAGCCATGAGGCCGCGCATGCCGGCCAGCTGGCGGATCTGCTGGGCCGAGCCCCTTGCGCCCGAATCGGCCATCATGTGGATCGCATTGAACGAGGATTCTTTGCGTTCCGTCCCCTCCTCATCCACGAAGGTCTGCTTCGAGAGGTTGTCGAGCATCTCCTTGGCGATATCCTCCGTGGCCTTTGCCCAGATATCGATGACCTTGTTGTAGCGCTCGCCGTCGGTGATCAGACCCTCGGTGTACTGGTTCTGGATCTCCTTGACCTCGTCCTCGGCCTTGGTGATGATGGCCGCCTTCCCTTCCGGGATGACCATGTCGTCCAGGCAAATGGAGATGCCGGCCAGGTTGGCGTAGCGGAAACCGATGTCCTTCAGCTTGTCGGCCAGGATGACCGTTTCCTTGCTGTCGGCCAGACGGTAGCAGGTATCCACCAGATTGGAGAGTTCCTTCTTGTTCATCACCCTGTTGATGGCGCTGAACGGTACCGATTCCGGTAGGATCTCCCGCAGGATCACGCGCCCCACGGTGGTGTCGATCAGTTGCGGCCACTCGTCGGATGCCAGATTCTTCATGCGCACCTTGATGGTGGCCTGCATGTCGACCTCGCCGGCATCAAAGGCGATCCGCACCTCGTCCGTGGAGGAGCATATCTTGCCGGTTCCCTTGACCTTGCGGTACACGGGTTTGCCGGTTGCGGCATCAAGTTTTTCCTGCCCGGTCGTCTCGTCCACATCCGGCTCGTACACACGGTCGCGGGTCATGTAGTAGGCGCCGAGGACCATGTCCTGGGACGGCACGATGATCGGCTTGCCGTGGGCCGGCGACAGGATGTTGTTGGTGGACATCATGAGCACGCGGGCCTCCACCTGGCTCTCGATGGAGAGCGGCAGGTGCACGGCCATCTGGTCGCCGTCGAAGTCGGCGTTGAAGGCGGTACAGACCAGCGGATGGAGCTGGATGGCCTTGCCCTCGATCAGTACCGGTTCAAAGGCCTGGATACCCAGACGGTGCAGTGTCGGGGCGCGGTTCAGCATCACCGGATGCTCCCTGATGACCTCCTCCAGCACGTCCCACACCTCGGGGCGCTCCTTTTCCACCATCTTCTTGGCGCTCTTGATGGTGGTGACATAGCCCCGTTCTTCCAGCTTGTTGTAGATGAAGGGCTTGAACAGCTCCAGGGCCATCTTCTTGGGCAGACCGCACTGGTGAAGCTTCAGTTCCGGGCCGACGACGATCACGGAGCGGCCGGAGTAGTCCACGCGCTTGCCGAGCAGGTTCTGGCGGAAACGACCTGACTTGCCCTTGAGCATGTCTGAGAGCGACTTGAGCGGACGCTTGTTGGGGCCGGCAATGGCCCGGCCGCGGCGGCCGTTGTCGAACAGGGCATCCACCGCTTCCTGGAGCATGCGCTTCTCGTTGCGGATGATGACCTCAGGGGCCTGGAGCTCCATAAGGCGTTTGAGGCGGTTGTTCCGGTTGATCACCCGGCGGTAGAGGTCGTTCAGGTCCGAGGTGGCAAAGCGCCCGCCATCCAGGGGGACCAGGGGGCGCAGCTCCGGCGGGAGGACCGGGATGCACTCCAGGATCATCCACTCCGGCCTGTTGCCCGATGTCTTAAAGGCCTCCACCACCTTGAGCCGCTTGGCGTTCTTCTTCCTCTTGGCCTCGCTGGTGGATTCCATCATGTCGGTGCGCAACTGGACCGCAAGTTCGTCCAGGTCCAGGGCCTTGAGGCATTCCCTGATGGCCTCGGCACCCATCCCCCCCTCGAAGCCGTCGCTGCCGTACTCCTGCTGGGCCTTGATGAACTTCTCCTCGGACATGACCTCGCAGAACTGCATGGGGGTGTTCTTGGGATTGCTGATGACGAATGCCTCAAAGTAGAGCACCTTTTCCAGGTCCTTGAGGGTAATGTCTAGCAGGTTGCCGATCCGGGAGGGGAGCGACTTGAGGAACCAGATGTGGGCCACCGGAGTGGCCAGGTCGATGTGCCCCAGGCGCTCGCGGCGCACCTTGGACGGGATCACCTCCACGCCGCATTTCTCGCAGACGATGCCCCGGTGCTTCATGCGCTTGTACTTGCCGCAGTTGCACTCGTAATCTTTGGTGGGACCGAAGATCTTGGCACAGAACAGACCATCCCGCTCCGGCTTGAAGGTGCGGTAATTGATGGTTTCCGGCTTCTTGACCTCGCCGTGGGAACGCTCCCGGATCTTCTCGGGAGAGGAGACCGATATCCGTATAGCTGAGAAATGGAGTGGATCTTTGGGTTTATCAAAGAAACTGAAGTAATCTTCCACGATGCTCTCCTCCGTTATTCTGAAGCCCCGCCGCCATGCTTGGCGGCTGGCCGCAAAGGTGTGGTGTATGCCAGCGGCGACCGGGAAACCCCGGCCGCGGCGTCCTAGTCCTCGTCCCCTTCCAGCAGGTCCACATCGAGGCACAGGGACTGCAGCTCCTTGATGAGGACGTTGAAGGATTCGGGCAGGCCAGGCTCCAGCGTATGCTTGCCCTTGACGATGGCCTCGTACATCCGGGTGCGGCCCGAGACGTCGTCCGATTTGACCGTGAGGAACTCCTGCAAGGCATAGGAGGCACCGTAGGCCTCCATGGCCCAGACCTCCATCTCGCCCAGCCTCTGGCCGCCGAACTGCGCCTTGCCTCCCAGCGGCTGCTGGGTGACCAGGCTGTAGGGACCGATGGAACGGGCATGGATCTTGTCATCGACCAAGTGGTGCAGCTTAAGGACATACATCACGCCGACGGTGACCTTGTGTTTGAAGGACTCACCGCTCCTGCCGTCGAACAGGGTCACCTGGCCCGATGAGTGGAAGCCGGCCTTTTCCAGCATGCCTTTGATCTTCTCCTCGCTGGCGCCCTCGAAGACCGGCGACGCCATGGGAGCACCCCGTTGGAGGCGACGGCAGACCTTGAGCAACTCTTCCCGGTCCAGGTCATCGATGAACTTGGTGACCTCTTTATCGCCGTAGACATCCCGCAGATACTTCTTGAGGTTCTCTTCGGAGGTATGCTTCTGGAGCATCTCCTCGATCTTCCAGCCGATACCCTTGGCTGCCCACCCCAGGTGAGTCTCCAGGATCTGTCCCACGTTCATACGGGAGGGGACCCCCAGGGGGTTGAGCACGATCTCCACCGGCCGGCCATCCTCCATGTACGGCATGTCCTCTTCCGGGAGGATGCGGGACACAACACCCTTGTTGCCGTGGCGGCCGGCCATCTTGTCGCCGACCTGGAGCTTGCGCTTGATGGCGATGTAGACCTTGACCATCTTGATCACGCCCGGGGGCAGGTCGTCTCCACGCTTGAGTTTCTGCACCTTGTCGTCGAATACGCTTTTTATCAGGTCGATCTGGCGGTTCAGGGTTTCCAGCACCTGGCTGACTTTGTCGTCGGTCTCGCCCCCGTCGGATACGGAGATGCTCCCCCAGCGGTCCATGGGCAATTCCTTGAGCGCCTCGTCGGTGATCTTCTTCCCTTTGGCCAGGATGAGCTTGCCTTCGCCGGCTTCAAGCTTCACCGCCAGAGTTTTGCCCAGGAGC